>JAGCYX010000022.1 GCA_017960585.1 Bacteroidales bacterium | reverse complement strand
CGCCGGTGTACGCGGCGCCGTCGAAGACGGAGAAGCCGCAGCCCTGGACCAGCTTCCTGATCTCGTGGATCTTCATGCCGAAGCGGATGTCCGGCTTGTCGGAGCCGTAGAAGTCCATGGCGTCGTACCAGCTCATGCGGGGCAGCGGGTTGGGGATCTCGACGCCGAGGGCGTTCCTGAACATCTGGCGCATCATACCCTCGAAGGTGTTCAGCACGTCTTCCTGCTCCACGAAGCTCATCTCGCAGTCGATCTGCGTGAACTCCGGCTGGCGGTCGGCGCGCAGGTCCTCGTCGCGGAAGCAGCGCACGATCTGGAAGTAGCGGTCGTAGCCGGCGACCATGAGCAGCTGCTTGAAGGTCTGGGGGCTCTGCGGCAGGGCGTAGAAGGTGCCGGGGTTCATGCGGGAGGGCACCACGAAGTCGCGGGCGCCTTCCGGGGTGGACTTGATGAGGTACGGGGTTTCGATCTCCATGAAGCCCTGGCCGTCCAGGTAGGAACGGATCTCCTGCGCCAGGCGGTGGCGCAGCGCAAGGGCGCGCTGGAGGGGCGGACGGCGCAGGTCGAGGTAGCGGTACTTGGCGCGCAGGTCCTCGCCGCCGTCAGAATTCTCCTCGATGGTGAAGGGCGGGACGGAAGATTTATTCAGGATGCGGATGGAGCTGAGCTTGATCTCGACGTCGCCGGTCGGCATCTTGGGGTTCTTGCTCTGGCGCTCGAGCACCTCGCCCGTGGCCTGGATCACGAATTCACGGCCCAGGCCGGCGGCGGTCTCGACCAGCGCCGGGTCGGCATCCGCCTCAACGACGAGCTGCGTGATGCCGTAGCGGTCGCGCAGGTCGATGAAGGTCATGCCTCCGAGTTTGCGGGATTTCTGCACCCATCCCGCCAAGGTGACTGTCTTTCCTTTGTCGGCGAGACGCAGCTCGCCGCAAGTGTGGGTTCTGTACATATTTAGAGGATCTTTTGTTCCAAACTACAAATTTAGCAAAAATCCTCTAATATAATACGCGGGCCCCGACAGCCCCGGGATGTCATTCGTAAATTGGGATGATTCTGTCCTTAAGTTGGCAATACAGGTATCCGTTGGTCACGCAATCCCCGAGGGAACAACTGCACTTGAAATTGTTGAAGCGGAGGATCACATAGTCGTCTCCCTTGTCCGCGAGCGTGATCGATCCGCTGTATTTGTTCGTGTAGGCGTTCGAGTCGCTTGAAAAGAAGAATCCGAAATTGAAGCTGCGAATGTTCAGTTCGTGTCCGATTGTCATGCGTTCCACGTCATCAAAATAGACGCTCATGAGGAAGGCATCGTACGACATCTTGCCTCCGCTGTATCCGGTAAACCAGGACTGGCCCTCCGTATCGCTGTATCTGTAGACAATCTTGTCGCGGAATGTGATGACCGAGTCCTCGTTGCCGTTCTTCGTGTGGATCTTGGTTTTGGCCACCTTCGCTTCGTTGTTGAACAGTTCCTCGGGCGAGATCAGGTCTTTGGAGCAGGACACTGGCAGGATGGCGACCGCCAGGATAGCTAACTGTGTGATAATCCGTTTCATATATTTCTGTTTAATGATTATAGATCAAATCGCAGTCCGGCATGCAGGGTCACGCCCAGGGGGTGTTCGGTCCGGTAGCTAGGCAGGTCCGTCTTCGTGAAATACCACGAGAGCGCGGGCTGGAAGTAGAGATGCGTCCGGGAGGACAGCTGATACTGGATACCGCCGAAGGCTTCGGCGGACCACTGCAGGCGCGGCTCCTCGCAGGCAACCCGGCCCAGCGTGGCGGAAACGCATTTTTCCACCTTGGCGCCGACGCCGGCGTAAACGCCGAAGCCACCGTTCGTCCACAGGGAGGCGTCCAGGCGGACGGGAATGCCGACAAAGTGAAGCCGCTGGTTCAGCCGGCTGCCGGCGAATTCTTCCACGGAATGCAGATAGGTGTATTCCAGGCCCGTCTCCAGTCCGATTTTCGGGGTCAGTTCCATCCGCAGGGAAAGGCCCAGCGAGAGGGGCAGGTCATGGGTATAGTGACCGGCCGAGGACTCCGGGAAGAAGGCGTTGGCCGCAGCGCTGATCGCCTGTGTGTTGTTGGTGTTCGATTTGACCCGGGGCATCAGGGACGGGTCGGTCGTGTTGAGGAAGTTCAGGGCCGCAAGGTACGGCGCGGACGCCATCGAGATGGGAGCGTTCCGCCGCACCGGACTGGATCCCACACGCAGGTTCACGGAGGATATGCGGGCCCGGTGCCGGGGCTTCGGCTCCCTTTCCTCATCCCGGACCTGATCCGGGACTCCATCCACAATATCGGCCTGTTTTGTGGACGGAGCAAGGTTTTTCGGCTCGCCGTCCACATTTTGGGCCATTTTTGTGGACGGAGCGGGGTTTTCCAGCCCGCCGTCCACAAATTGGGCTGTATTTGAGGACGGGACGGCGCTTTGGGCGGGGTGAGATTCGCCGGTCGAGCCGGCGAATGACAGAGCATCGTTGGCGGGAAGGTCCGGAGCGGCGAAGGTTTCGGAGAGAAGCGACGCAGGGGGTTCAGGGGGAATGCCCCCCGATGAATCAGGATGCCGATCTGGCTGCCACGGCGCCCAAAGGAACAGGGCCGCAACCACGCCTGCCACGCCCGCGGCGGCTGCGAACGCGGCGCGCCGCCGGGCGGCAGCCCGGCGCATCCTGGCCCCCAGGGCTTCCCAGCCCCCGGGCGCCGGAGCCGCCTCGTCAGAGAGGCAGCGCTCCCGGACGGCATCCATCCAATCCTTATTTGTTCCTGTCTTCATCGCTTTTCACCTTTATAACTTCATTCTTCCCAGAATACTGCATCCCGTTTGGGGAAGGTCTACTTTCATTGGCGATACCCTCCCCATCATTTCTACCTCTGGCTGCATCCTGTGGCCGTTTTGCTGGGGAAGGTCCGCCACTTAAAAAGAGACCTTCCCCATTCAGGTACTGCCGGATGGACCGGGCAAGGACCGCCCGCGCCCGGGCGAGGCTGGCGGAAGAACTTTTCTCCTTGATACCCAGCAGGGCGGCGATTTCCTGATGGGACAATTCGTCGATGCAGTACAGCCGGAATACGGTGCGATAGCCTTCCGGCAGCGCCTCGATCATGGATAACAGTATCTCCAGGGGAACGGCCTGCGCCTGTCCATATTCCGGTTCTTCCGGGATCTCCTCCACCAGGGAATCCGCCGCCATCAGCTCCCGCGCCAGCCGCCGGCGGCGTTTCGCGGAATCGAACGCGAGGTTCAGCGCCACGCGCGCCATCCAGGAATAGAGCGAGCCGGGACGCGTCCAGCGGAAACGGCCGATGATGCGGAAGATCTTGATGTAGGCGTCCTGCATCATATCTTCCGCCTCGGCGGCGTCGCGAGCATACCGACGGCAAAGCGACAGCAGCCGGGGGCTGTACGTTTCGTACAACTCCCTGCGCGCTTCGTCATCGCTGCGGGCACAGCGTCTGGCCAGCTCCTGCTCGTCCATTTTGTTTTATAACTTCTCCCCTGCGAAATTACTGCATCCATTTGAAGAAAAAAACCGCCCGTTGTGTTGACGGGCGGTTTTCAGATTCCCGATCAGGTCGGGAATGACGGCCTGAAGGTCAGGAATGACGGCCTGAAGGTCGGGAAGACGCTAGGCTACCGGGCCTTGATGTCCCACTTGGCGTTGTCGTTGTTGAAGTCGAACTTCGCCAGGGTCGGGGTGCTGTCGGCGACGGAGTAGAGGCACCACTTCTCGGGATGGTGGCAGCCCGGGATGGCCTTCGGCGCGATGCGCCAGGTGCCGTCGGTCAGCTGCTCGATCTTCCAGAGCTGCTCGTCGGCGCCGGTGAACTCCGGCACGGTGGTCAGCTCGTGGCCTTCCGCAGCGGCGAGAGCACGGTTGGTGCCCTGGATCACGATCTTGTAGTACGGACCGCCGAGATAGCCGCCGGCCTCAGGGACAGCCTCGATTGTCCAGGCCTGGTGCGGGCGGGCCATGTAGTCGTTGGCGCGCACGGGAATCTCACCGGCGGGCCAGTTGGCGTTCACCTCCTCGAGCTTCTGGTTCTCGATCACGACGATGGTCTCGTCCTGACGGCCGAAGAAGCCGCGCATGCCACCCTGGGTGCGGACGAAGTCCACGGCGAGCTCCAGGGCGTAGCCGCGACGGCGGGAGAGGATCTTGTAGTTGCCGTCCTTGAGGACCTCACCGGCCTCGGGCCAGCCGTTCTTCCAGATGATCGGAAGGATGGCGAGCACGCTGCGGCCGCTGCGGTCGAGGTCGCCCTCCCAGTGGAAGGACATCTTCTCGACGCCCGGCTCCACGATGTAGCGGCCGAAGTGGCCGGCGCCGAACTGGCGCTCCGTGGCGGCGACGACCATCTTGCCACCACCCTGCAGCATGTCACGGCCGACGTTGTCGAGGAACGGACCGAACGGGCTGCGGGAGCGGCCGACGATGATGTTGTAGGTGGAGTTGGCACCGTCGCAGCAGGTGCCGTGGGTGCCGAGCAGGTAGTACCAGCCATCCTGGTACATCATCGAGGAGGCCTCGCAGTCGATGGCCACGTCGATGTCCTTGGCGCCCTCCAGGCGGCCGCCCGTCTTCGGGTCGAGCTCGACCATGCGGATGTTGCCGAAGTAGGTGCCGAAGGTGCAGAAGAGACGGCCGTTCGGATCCATCAGGAAACCGATGTCGATGGCGTCGCAGTCCTCGTCGACCTCGGAGTGGGCGACTTCGATCGGGTCGCTGTACGCGAAGTCCGCGGAGTTCGGATCGAGGGTCTTGTTCCACATCGTGAGGATGCGGCCGGCGTGACCGCCGCCGAGGCCGCCGCCCGTGGCGCTGTAGCCGACGAGGTAACGGTCACCGATCTTGATGGCATCCGGGGCAGCACCGCCGCCGGGACGCACGGCGCCGCTTTCCCACACCCAACCGTCAGCGGAGATCAGGCCGCCGCCACCGGTGCCGAAGGTGTAGTACTTGCCGTCGCACTCCATGATGGTGGACGGGTCGTGGATATAAGGAGCGCCCACCTGGGCGGCTGCGGACAGACCAAACAGGGCGATAACGCCCGTGAGAAGAATATTTCTTGTTTTCATAATATGGCGCATCGTTTATTTCACGGAGAGGGTGATGTTCTTGACGGGCTTGCCGGATTCGTCGATGAAGCGGCAGCAGAAGTCGCTCATGCCGGGGCCGTTGATGACGGCGCCCCAGATGACGTTGCGGCCCTTCTTGAGGGTCAGGCGCTGGGAGGCGCAGTCGTCCATGACGCGGCGACGGTCGCCGGAGAGGATGACGGCCTCTTCGCCGTTCACCCACCACATGGAAGCAGAGTTGGAACCGACGGCGAGGCGCACGTTGGGGATGTCCTCCTCGCAGTTGACGACGGTCACGGCCCAGCAGATGATACCGTAACGGTCCTCGGTGAGGTTGGTGGCGAAGCGGAAGAGCTTCACGTTGGGCATTTTGCTGTCGAAGGCATGCCACTTGAGCGTGACCTTCTTCTGCTCATACTTGGGAGCTTCCATGCCGAAAGCGGGACGGCCGCCCTGCAGGTTCACAGGCGGCTGATATTCGACGGTCATCTTGACCTTGTCGCCGTCCTTGGGGAGGACGTCGCCAAGCTGGCCCTTGAAGTACTCCACGCCGAAAACTTCACGGATGTAGCTGTCGGTGAAGACGGTGTTGGAACGGTTCGGCTTGCTGATCGGCTCGAGGAGCAGCCAGCGTCCGAGGAAGCCCTGGGCGTCAGGAGCCGCGGTGGGCGTGGTCACGGGGACGAGATACTTGTCGAGCTGGGTCGAGGAGTCGGCATAGACCTGCGCCCGGCCGGAGATACCCGGCATCAGGAGCATGAGTCCGATGACGACGGAGAGGGTTTTGGTAATGGTCTTCATAAATGCTATGAGTTGTTAAGTGTTGTTCACGTCTCACTAAGGTACAACTTTTCTTTCACGCGCGAGCCGCCTTTCCGGCCCGTTGGCTATATTTGAAAGAATTCGACCCAAAAACAAAAGGTCTATCGTTCGCAGACGAAGGTGAAGAAGCGGTCGATCTCCTTCTTGTCGGCGAAGCGGGCGATATACGCCATGTCGCACAGATCGTCCGACAGGGCGGCGGGAACGCGCTCGGCCATGCACACGGCAATGCCGAAGCGCTCCATGATTTCCTGGTGGCTGTGCTTGTAGGTGTAGCAGTCGCGGCGGGCGGCGTAGGCGCAGTAGTACTGGTCCCCCTGCGGCTTGCGGGCCTCGTCGAAGACCACCATGTCGGCCCAGATCTGGAAGACGTCGGTGTCGTGGGCGTAGTTCATCATGTCCGGCGTGTAGCCTCCCGGCGGGCGCATGTTGACCTCCAGGCCCACGTAGTCGCCCTTCTTGCCGAGACCCTCGCGGTCGCGGTCCAGCTGGAAGAACTCCAGGTGCACGAATCGGCTCTTGATGTCGAAGGCCTTGACCGTGCGGCGGCCGATGGCGGCGAGCTTGGCGGGGACGGTCTTGTTGGTCCAGTAGCAGGTCTCCAGGTTGTCGTGGACGATCTCCATGATGGGCGTGGGGAAGACGGTGTTGTTCTCGAAGACGGGCTCCCCCTTGGAGTTGTAGATGGCGTCGTAGCTCACCAGCAGGCCGGTGATGAACTCCTCGAGCACATACAGGCCGTAGTTGTCCGGATGGGCGGCGAACCAGGCGTCCAGCCCGGCGGCGTCGTGGATCTTGGTCGTGCCGGAGGCGCCCATGCCGCCGTCGGGCTTGGCGATGACGGGGTAGCCGGTCTTCTTCACGAAGGCCTTCACCTTCGCCGGGCCTTCCGAGCACTTGATCTGCCGGGCCGTCGGAATGCCGCCGGCGGCGTAGTATTTCTTCATCTCGGACTTGTTGCGGATGGCCGCCACGCGGTCGCTCTTGATGCCGGTGGTCACGTTGAAGTCCGTCCGCAGGCGGGCGTCCTGCTCCAGCCAGTACTCGTTGTTGGACTCGATCCAGTCGATCTTGCCGTATTTGTGGGCGAACCAGGCCACGGCGCGGTACACTTCGCCGTAGTCTTCCAGGTTGTTGACCTTGTAGTAATCGTTGAGCGCGCCGCGCAGTTCGTTGTTCAGTTCGTAGTACTGCGCATCGGCGATGCCCAGCACGTTCACGCCGTTCGCGCGCAGGCCCGAGCAGAAGTGGCTGTAGGTCTGCGGGAAATGCGGGGATATGAAAATGACGTTCATAAAGTTGTATGTTTCGTTTTCGGCAGCGATCTGCCGCATCTGTCCGTTCGAAATCTCCCAGGCGGTGCCGTAGAGCGTCTCCCGGCCGTCCTTGGAGAGGATGTAGCCCCCGTCGGGGAAGGTGTAGAAGGCGTGGCGCCAGCTCTCCGGGAAGATGACGTCCTCGAAGAGGCGCTTCCCGTCCAGGACCACGTCGCGCACCTGGTAGTAGTGCGGGACGATCTGGAACTTCGTCAGCCCGAGGCCGTCCAGCCAGCGCGGGTAGGCAGGGTCGATGGCCTCGCCGGGCAGTTCGGGATGCGAATAGACGCGCTCCGCGCAGTTCATGGAGCCCGCACTGCAGCCCATGACCAGACCGTCGAAACCGCGCAGCAGTTCTTTCAACTTAATCTCGTGCAGGAAGCGGTTCTGCGTGGGTACGTGGCCGCCGCAGAGCACGATCCAGTCGGCGCTGCGTACCAGGTCGCGGGCCAGTCCCTCGTTGCGCCGGTCCAGCATCGTCACGGAGGACGGGGTGATGCCGGAGTTGCGGATGCAGTCCGACATCGAGTCCAGGACGTAGTCCGTGAACTTCACGTCGTCGGGCGCGGCGCTGACCAGCAACACGCGCGGGCTGGCCGGGAGGGCAGCACGCACTGCGGCAAGCAAGCCGTTGTCTTCAGTGAACCGGTCCTCCCCGAAGCGGGTCGGACTTCCTGTTAGTATTAGTGTCATGGTCAGGACAAAGATACAAAAAAAAAGATGAAAAAGAGAGGCCCTGCAGGAGTCTGCAGGGCCTCTCCGGAATATGTAGAGGTCTACTAACTATTCGTCCTCCTTCTCGGCGGCGGCGTACTCCGCGAGGAGCTTGGTCTGGACATCGCCCGGGACCGGCTGATAGTCAGCGAATTCCATCGTGAAGGTGGCGGAGCCGGCGGTCAGGGAGCTCAGGGTGGTGGAGTAACGGTAGAGCTCTGCGAGGGGAACGCGGGCCTTGAGGATCGCGAAGCCCTTGTCGGCGCCCATCGTGCCGAGGATGCCGCGGCGGTTCTGCAGGTCGGACATCACAGCGCCCTGGTACTCGGCCGGGGTCATGACCTCGACGTTGTAGATCGGCTCGAGGATCTTCGGGCCGGCGTTGCGGAAAGCCTCACGGAAGGCGTTGCGGCCGGCGATGATGAAGGCGATTTCCTTGGAGTCCACCGGGTGCATCTTGCCGTCGTAGACGAAGACGCGGATGTCGCGGGCGTAGGAACCGGTCAGCGGGCCTTCCACCATACGCTCCTTGATACCCTTGAGGATGGCGGGCATGAAGCCGAGGTCGATGGCACCACCGACGACGCAGTTGTAGAACTCCAGCTTGCCGCCCCACTCGAGGTCGGTGATGTCCTGGGTCTT
>JAGCYX010000021.1 GCA_017960585.1 Bacteroidales bacterium | reverse complement strand
GAGAAAGGCGGCCGCAAGCTGGAATCCAAGGCCGGAAAGGGCCTCTACGTGGCCCTGCTGCTCTTCGTCGGCATTCCGATCCCCGGCACGGGCGCCTGGACCGGCACCCTCGCCGCCAGCAACCTGAACATGGACTTCAAGAATAGCGTGCTCTACGTTCTCCTCGGCGTACTGCTCGCGGGCTCCATCATGCTGCTCGCCAGCCTCGGCGTCTTTGGCGCCATCAATCTGGTGAAATAAGCCATTGCTGATTATCAGTACTTTACAAAACAACTCCGGGCAAAATGACCCGGAGTTGTTTTGCAACTAATTGATAATCAATACCAGAAAAATGCTCGTCAGAGCGTCTGGCCGCCGATGAACTCTCTCATGATGGAGGTCGGCGGGATGGCCGCGATCTCGGCGGGCTTGAGGGCCGTGATGTGGGTGAGGAAACCCAGCAGGGCATGGGCCTTCTCGTAGGCGGGCGAAGACTCGCTGATGCCGCAGAGGAGCGGCTCGGCGTAGTACTTCAGCAGAGGCACGTCGTAGAGGGTGGAGGAGTTGAAGACGATGTTGGCGTTCTCCTCGTAAGGGAAGATGTTGCGCTTCTCGCCGCGCCGCACGGAGGGCCAGCGGAGGATGTTGTCCTCCGGGGAGATGCCGCGGGTGCGGTTGTCCCGCACGATACGGCGCAGCAGGCGCTTGTCCGTGGTGGAGCCGTGGTCCTTTTCGCCGCCCGGCAGGGCCGAGAGGGCGGAGATGTAGATATTGAAGATGCGGTCGCGCGGGATGGCGGGCGTCAGGTCCGGATTCAGGGCGTGGATGCCCTCCATGAAGAGGATGTCGCCCTCCTCCATCTTGAGGAAGTTGCCGTTGAAGACGCGGTGCCCCTCCTTGAAGTCGAACTTGGGAAGCTCCACTTCCTTGCCGGCCAGCAGGTCGGTCAGCTGCTCGTTGAGGAAAGCCACGTCCATCGCGGCCAGCGCCTCATAGTCCCGCTGTCCGTTCTCGTCGATCGGCGTGTCCTCGCGGTTCACGAAGTAGTTGTCCAGCTCGATCACCTTGGGTTTGAGACCCAGGACGCGGGCCTGCTGGGCGATGCGAAGCGAGGAGCTCGTCTTGCCGCTGGAGGACGGTCCCGACATCATCACGATGCGGCAGCTGTGGCGCTTCCAGAAGATCTGGTCGGCGGCCTGCGCATACTGGCGCTCCTGCCGGGCCTCGCAGAGGTTGATCAGTTCGATGGCCTTCCCGCTTTTCAGGATCTCGTTGACATCGTTGAGGGAGCTGATGCCGATGGCCTGGCTCCATTCCATGTACTCCGCTCGTGCGGCTTCAATCTTGGTCATAACAGTTCTTTTAAATAGGGCCCGGTGACCGACGCCGGGTCGGCGGCGATCTGCTCGGGAGTTCCGGTTGCAATAATCCGGCCGCCGGCGGCACCGCCGTCGGGGCCCATGTCTATGAGGTAATCGACGGACTTGAGCACGTCGAGGTTGTGTTCGATCACGATGACGGTATTGCCCTGGTCCACCAGGCGCTGCAGCACGCCGAGGAGCACCTTGATGTCCTCGAAGTGCAGGCCGGTGGTGGGCTCGTCGAGCATATAGAGGGTGTTGCCGGTGGCCTTGCGGGCCAGCTCGGCTGCCAGCTTCATGCGCTGGCTCTCACCGCCGGACAGGGTCACGGCCGACTGACCGAGGTGCACGTAGCCCAGGCCCACGTCCACGAGCGCCTTGAGTTTCGGGGCGATCTTGGGATGGGACTTGAAGAACTCGTACGCTTCGGAGATGGGCATCTCCAGCACGTCGTTGATGCTCTTGCCCCGGTACTTGACGGCCAGGGTGTCCTCCTTGTAACGGCGGCCGCCGCAGGCTTCGCAGCACACGGCCACCGACGGCAGGAAGTTCATCTCGATGACCTTGATGCCGGCGCCGTTGCACTCCTCGCAGCGGCCGCCGGGCACGTTGAACGAGAAGCGTCCGGCCTTGAATCCGCGCACCTTGGCGTCGGGCGTGTCCTCGAACAGGGCGCGGATGTCGTTGAAGACGCCGGTGAAGGTGGCCGGGTTGGAGCGGGGCGTGCGTCCGATGGGACTCTGGTCGATCTCGATGACCTTGTCGATGTTCTCCACGCCCTCGATGCTGCCGTACGGGAGCGGTTTCTCCTTGAAATGGTAAAACTTGCCCTTGAGGATGGGCATCAGCGTCTCGTTGATGAGCGAGGACTTGCCGCTGCCGCTCACGCCGCTGATGCCGATCAGCACGCCGAGCGGGAAATCCACCGTGACGTCCTTGAGGTTGTTGCCCCGGGCGCCGCGCAGCGTCAGGCTGAGGCCGTTGCCGTGCCGGCGACCGGGCGGGACGGTGATGGGATTGTGCACCGGGCGGGCGGGGCCGCTGTAGCAGATGCGCCCGCCATTCTCGCCGGCACCCGGACCCACGTCCACGATCCAGTCGGCCGCGCGCATGGTCTCCTCGTCGTGCTCCACGACGATGACCGTATTGCCCTCGTCGCGCAGCTTCTTCAGCGAGGCGAGCAGCTTGCGGTTGTCCCGCTGGTGCAGGCCGATGCTGGGCTCGTCGAGGATGTAGATGACGTTGACCAGCTTGGAGCCGATCTGGGTGGCCAGGCGGATGCGCTGGCCCTCGCCGCCGGAGAGCGACGCCGTCGGGCGGTCGAGGCTGAGATAATCCAGGCCCACGTCCAGCAGGAACTGGACGCGGTCGGTGAGTTCCTTGAGGATGTCGCGCGCGATGGTGTTCTCCCGCTTGCCGATCTTGCCGGGCAGCGCGCGCAGCCAGGCGGCCAGATCGCCGATCTCCAGGGCGCTGATTTCCGCGATGTCCTTGCCGTCGATGCGGAAGCATTTGACGTGCGGCCCCAGGCGCGTGCCGTGGCAGACCGGGCAGACGACCTTATCCTCGACGTCGCCCGTGACGCCTTCCCAGTTGACCATCTCCGCCTGCGCGCCGTCCCCGATGCGGTAGAACTCGTCCGAGCCGTACACCAGCAGGGTCACGGCCTCGTCGGGCAGGGCGGCGATGGGCTCGTAGAGCGAGAAATTATGCTTGCGCGCCAGGGCGCGGACCACTTCGAACTTGCGCCCGTCGCGAATGCGCCCCAGCGGCGCGATGCCGCCGTCGGCGATGGACTTGCCGGGATCCGGGACGATGGTGTCCAGGCTCACGTCCGGCACGGTGCCGAGGCCCTTGCAGTGCGGGCAATATCCCTCCGGGGAATTGAAGGAGAAGGTATGCGGAGCGGGCTCCTGCAGGGAAATGCCGTTCTCCGGGTCCACCAGGTGCTTGGAATAATGGTGCAGCGCGCCCGTCTCGTTGTCGAGTACCGCGAGCGAACCCTTGCCCAGGGCCAGCGCGGAGGCGACCGAGGAACGCACGCGCGCTTCATCCCCGTCGCCGGGCTTGAGCTTGTCCACGACGAGCTCGATGAAATGCCCCTTGTAGCGGTCCACGGCTTCGACCTCGTTCAGGTCGCAGATCTCCCCGTCGATGCGGACCTGCAGGTAGCCTTTCTTGCGCAGCGAGTCGAAGAGCTCGCGGTAGTGGCCCTTGCGGCCGCGTACCAGCGGCGACAGGAGCAGGCACTTGCGGCCGCGGAACTCCTGCAGGATCAGGTCCACGATCTGCGCGTCGGTGTAGCGCACCATCTCCTTGCCCGTCACGGGGGAATAGGCGGTGGAGGCGCGAGCGTACAGCAGGCGGAGGAAGTCGGAGATCTCCGTGATGGTGCCGACGGTGGAGCGGGGGTTGCTGCCCGTGGTCTTCTGCTCGATGGCGATGATCGGACTCAGGCCGCTGATGCTCTCCACCTGCGGCTTCTCCAGGATTCCCATGAAGTGCTTGGCGTAGGGCGAGAGCGTGTTCATGTAGCGACGCTGCCCCTCCGCGTAGAGCGTGTCGAAAGCCAGCGAAGACTTGCCGCTGCCGCTGATGCCCGTGATGACAATGAACTTCCGGCGCGGCAGGTCCACGTCGATATTCTGGAGATTGTGGGCACGGGCCCCGCGGATTTCGATCTTGCTCTCTTTATCCATAAGAAGTGGTCAAAGTTACGAATTTTATGGTTAACTTTGTCAAAATCTCGATTGTAGTATGTGGCTTTGGCTCTCCCTCGGTTCCGCGTTGCTGCTTGGCGTTTACGACATCGCCAAGAAACAGGCGCTTAAGCGGAACGGAGTGTATTGGATTCTGCTCTGCTCCACCGCGCTGACGACCCTGTTCCTGTGTCCTTTCCTGTCCGCAGGCCCCGTTCTCGACCACCTCTTCCTGGTGTTCAAGGCCATGCTGGTCTCGGTCTCCTGGGTGTCCGGACTCAAGGCCATGGAGTGCCTGCCGCTGACGACGGTCAGCACGATCAAAGCCTCCCGGCCGATGTTCGTGGTCGTCTTCTCCATCATCCTGTTCGGCGAGAAACTCAACCTGACGCAATGGCTGGGCGTGGCTCTGGTCATGACCGCCCTCGTCCTGAGTTCCCGCACCAAGCGGCACGACACGGACAAGCAGACCTCCACCAAAGGCGTTTCCTACCTGATTATCTCCGTCCTGTCCGGTGCCGGCAGCGCGCTGTGGGACAAGATGATCCTTCAGCAGATGGAGCCGCTGTTCGTCCAGAGCTGGACGAACCTCTATGTCACCCTTCTGCTGGGACTCATCCAGCTGGTCCGGTATTTGTCGGACAAACAGGACTTCGAGCGGCTGACCTGGGACTGGCGGCTGCTCGTGATCGCGGTGCTGATCACCGTGGCCGACGCCTTGTACTTCTTCGCGGTGAAGGAACCGGACGCGATGCTCTCCATCGTTTCGACGATCCGCCGCACCTCCGTGATCGTCACCTTCGTGGGCGGCGCGCTGCTGCTCAAGGAGGGACAGATCCGGGACAAGGCCTTCGAACTGGTACTCATGCTGGGGGGTGTAGCCCTGCTGCTGGGCGGCTCCGCTTAACGTAATTGACATGATGAAAAAGTTTTTGATCCTCATACTGCTCGGCGCCTCGGTGTGCGCCGGCGCCCAGTCTCCCCGCTTCAAACTCGGCAAGTGGACGGAGATCCAGACCGCCATCCTGCAGGAGCTGAACCGCTCCTACGTGGACTCCCTGCCCGTGGACCGCATCGAGCGCCGCGGCATTGACGCGATGCTCGCCGACCTGGACCCGTACACGGTCTATATCCCCGAGGAGGAGAATGAGAATCTCCAAATGATGATCCACAAGACCTACGGCGGCATCGGCGCCGTGATCTACAAGCCCGACGTGCAGGGCAACGTCATCATCAACGAACCCTACGCCGGTTCGCCGGCGTCGAAATACGGTCTGGTGTGCGGGGACGAGATCCTGGCCATCGACGGCGAGACGGTCGTCGGGTTGAACTCGCAGCAGTGCAGCGAGAAGATGCGCGGCGAGCCGGGCACGCAGGTGGTCTTCAAAGTCAAGAAACTCCGCAGCGGCGAAGTGGTGGACATCACCGTCACGCGCGACCGCATCAAGCTGGACGACATCGAGTATGCCGGCATGCTGGACGGCGGCGTGGGCTATATCTCCCAGACGGGGTTTGCCGACGGCGTCGGGGACGACTTCCGCGCCAAGGTGACCGAACTCAAGAAGCAGGGCATGAAGGTGCTGGTGCTGGATCTGCGCGGCAACGGCGGCGGCCTGATGAACGAAGCCGCCGAGATCGTGTCCGTGCTGGTGCCGCGCGGCTCCGTGGTCGTGTCCGCGCAGGGCAAGGAGCCCGGCTCGAACTACACGCTCCGGACCCAGAAGGAGCCCGTGGATACGAAGATCCCCGTGATCGTGCTCGTGGACTCCGGCTCCGCTTCCGCTTCCGAGATCGTGGCGGGCGCGCTGCAGGACATGGACCGCGCCACCATTATGGGCGAGCGCACCTTCGGCAAGGGCCTCGTCCAGAGCATCCGCTCGCTGCCTTACGGAGGCGAGCTCAAGGTGACCACCGCCAAGTACTATACTCCTTCCGGCCGCTGCGTGCAGGCCATCGACTACGCCCGGCGGCGCGAGGACGGCAGCGTGGCGCACATCCCCGATTCGCTGACGCACGAGTTCCAGACCGCCCACGGGCGGACGGTGCGCGACGGCGGCGGCATCACCCCGGATGTGGAACTCAAGTTCCGGGAATACAGCCGCCTGACCTATTCCCTGGTCTCCTACGGCATCATCGAGCAGTACGCGCTGGAGTATGTGCGCGGCCACGAGAGCATTCCGGCCGTGGAGGACTTCCACTTCACCGACGCCGATTACGAGGCGTTCATCGAGTTCGCCAAGGGCAAGGAGTTCGACTACCGCTCTTCCGCCAAGACCTATTTCGACCGGGCGAAGGAGGAGCTCCGCCTCGACGGTCTCGACGAGGCGATGAAGGACGAGCTGGCTGCCCTGGAGAATAAGCTCAACATGGAGAAGGAAGAGTTCCTGCGGCTCAAGAAGGACGAGATTGTTCCCTTCATCGAAGAGGAGATCGCCGTCCGCTACTACTTCCAGGAAGCCGGCGTGAAGATCCGCATCCGTTACGACGACGCCCTCCGCCAGGCCCTCGCGGCCGAGCGGATCAAGCAGTACTGATGATCCACCATACCCGGCTCATCATCTTGAATACAACGAAGACCGGGGAGCGTTCCCTGGTCCTGCACGCCCTCTGTCCCGACTGGGGGCGGCGCAGTTTCATCACCTCCGTGCCGCGGGGCGGCGGGATGGCGCTCTTCCAGCCGCTGAGCG
>JAGCYX010000020.1 GCA_017960585.1 Bacteroidales bacterium | reverse complement strand
GGGGCCTGTGGCTGGGCGGGGGAGTTTATGCCTTCGGCTTCCAGGCCTTCAGGCCGGCGATGACGGCGGCGGAGAAGCCTGCCTCTTCCATCGCGTTGAGCCCCTTGATGGTGATGCCGCCGGGCGTGGTCACGCGGTCGATCTCCGCTTCGGGATGCGATCCGCGCGCCTCCAGCAGCGCTGCGGCGCCCTTGACGGTCTGCAGCGCCGCGGCGAGCGCCTCCTGGGGGTAGAGCCCCAGCTCCACGCCGCCCTCGGCCGAGGCGCGGACATAGCGGAGCGCGAAGGCGGTGCCGCAGGAGGCCAGCATCATGCCGGCGCTCAGCCGCTTCTCATCCACGACGGCGGTCTTGCCGACCGCGTCGAACAAACCCTGCACGGTCCGGAGCGTCTCCGGCGTGCCGCAAAGCTCGTGGATGAAGGTCATGCTCTCTCCGACTTCAATCGCGAGATTCGGAATCACGGAATACGCGCCGGTCACTCCGGAACCGTCCAGCCAGGACAGCATCTCCGCCGCAGGCACGCCGGCGACGAACGACACCAGCACCTTGCCGGCGAGGGCCGGCTTCAGCTCGGCGAGCACCCCCTGGGCGAGCCAGGGCTTGACGCCCAGCACGACCACGTCCGCGCCGGAGGCGGCGGCGATGTTGTCGAGCGAGGTCTGCAGGCCGCGCGCGGCGAATTTCTCGAGGGTCGCGGCATGCTTCGCCGTGACGGTGATGCGGGCGTCGGGCAGCGCGCCCGCCAGCCCCAGGGCCGTGGCGCCGCCCATGTTGCCGGCGCCGATGATCGCGATGTTCATATCGAAAGGAGTTATTGCTTGCAAATATACGAAATCAGTGCGTCCGGGTCAACCCCCTCGCGCACGTGGGTGCCCTTGGCTTCGAAGAGCTCCAGCGCCTCGATGCAGAGGTCGTCCACGTGGTCGTTCCAGCGGTCGCCGCTGTGGCTGCGCACCCACTCCAGCTGCACCTGCAGCGCGCGCTCCTTCTTGATCTGGCGGTACAGCCGCACGAGGTCGTAGTCCTTGCGGCTCCGCACCTGGCCGG
The DNA here is from genome assembly GCA_017960585.1 of Bacteroidales bacterium. GTDB lineage: Bacteria > Bacteroidota > Bacteroidia > Bacteroidales > UBA932 > Cryptobacteroides. Next base: position 4,886 of record JAGCYX010000020.1, on the reverse strand, counting down.
ACAGCTGTGCGATGCCGTTCTCGCTGTCGCTGCGCACCAGCACGCTGCTCCCTTCCGGGACGTGCAGCAGGGCGTGGACGATGGCGGCGAGCTCCTGGCGGTTGCTGGTGGAGTAGCGGCTCACCTCGCTCCACTGGTAGAGCGGCTTGCCCTCCTGCCCGTCCAGGACGATGCAGGCGGACGCGCCGAAATTCTTCGGCAGCCGGTAGGCGCCGTCGGTGTAGGCGATGTAGTCGTATTGCGGCTTGCCGCTTTCGCGGAAATCCCAGTACTTCATAGGCTGAACTGCAGCGAGCAGATCTGCTGCCAGCCGAGGAGGCCCAGCTTGTCGAAGTAGAAACGGGCGGCGATCTTCAGCCGGAGGTTGGGCAGGATGCGCGGCATCCACGCGGCCTCGGCGAGATCGTAGAATTCCTTGTAGCAGGGCGTGCCGAAGTAGAGGTTGGTGGCATACGGGATGCCCGCCGGATCCAGGTGGAAGAACAGCGGCATCTGGTCGCCGCCCACGTAGGTCGTGTTCTGCAACATCACGTTCCAGCGGCGCATGGTGAGCTTCAGCTCGCCGCCGAGGGGAACGTCCGGCGCGTCTGCAAAGCCGCGCTCATACTGATAGCCCACCAGCAGTCCCGCCTGCACGGACAGTTCCTGCCAGCGGTTGCGGCTGGAGAAATCCATCTTCACCCACGGCTCCAGCAGGTGGTTGTCCACGACGTTCTGCGCGATCTCGGAGCAGGCGTAGTGGCGGAACGCCCCCGTCCAGCCCAGCTGGAGCCAGGACGTGGCCTGCCACTGTCCGGCGCTGGTGACCAGGAACTTCTCGCGCGTCGCGGGGCCGTACTGGCCGTCCCAGTCGAGCACGAGCTCGGCGAAGAAGCGCTCGGAGCGCCACTTGAGGAGCATACCCTCCAGGTAGCGGTCGTTGGTGCGGACCTGGCCGGAGACGAACGCTTCGCCGTAGTCGCCTTCCATCCGGGTGCGCGGGAAGATGCCCGCGTAGGCCTCGAAGCTGCCTTTCTTTGCGCGCACGTGCGCGTTATAATAAATGACAGGTTCGCGCGCGAAGTCCGCCCAGGTGTGCGAGCCCATGTCGTGGCCCAGCTCCACGCCCGCCATCACGCTGTGCCGGACGCGGGGCGTTTCGAGGCTGAAGCCGACCAGCGGCGTGAACATGGCGTAGTGCGTGGTCCCGGAAGGGATCACGGCATCCTGGGAGATGGAGAACTCCCGATTGTCGAACAGGTAGCGGAAGTCGGCGCCGTACTCCCAGTTGAAACGCGACCGCTGCGCCGTCGCGGGAAGCGTCAGCGCGCAGAGCAGCAGAAGGCAGATGTATTTTTTCAAATCGCTAATATTTGTTCAGCGGCACGCCGGCGGTCATCTGGTGCACGCGGCGCTTGACGTCTTCGAGCAGGGCCTCGTGCTCGGCGAGCGAGGACTGCTGCGCGCCGGTGAGTTCTTCGCCCTTCTTGACGCTGAGGGCGTCGATGTGCTTGGCGCAGGAGCTGAGGACTTCGTCGATCAGGGCCACGATGTCCACCATATCCTTCTCCACGAAGCCGCGGGAGGTGACGGCCGGCGTACCGATGCGGAAGCCGGAGGTCTGGAACGGGCTGCGGGTGTCGAAGGGGACCATGTTCTTGTTCAGCGTGATCGCGGCGCGCTCGAGCTGCTGCTCGGCGATGCGGCCCGTGACCTCGTCGAACTTGCCGCGCAGGTCGATGAGCATCAGGTGGTTGTCCGTGCCGCCGGAGACGACCTTGTAGCCGCGGCGGAGGAACTCCGCACACATGGCCTGGGCGTTGGCGATGACCTGCTTCTGGTACTGGATGTATTCCGGCTGGCCGGCCTCGAAGAAAGCCACGGCCTTGGCCGCGATGACGTGCTCGAGCGGACCGCCCTGCACGCCGGGGAAGACGTAGGAGTCGAGGACCTGGCTCATCTTCTTGACGACGCCCTTCGGGGTGGTACGGCCCTGCGGGTCGTCGAAGTCTTTGCCGATGAGGATCACGCCGCCGCGCGGGCCGCGCAGCGTCTTGTGCGTGGTGGAGGTCACGATGTGCGCGTATTTGACAGGATTCTCCAGCAGGCCGGCGGCGATGAGGCCGGCGGTGTGGGCCATGTCGATCCAGAGGATCGCACCCACCTCGTCGGCGAGCTTGCGCATACGGGCATAATCCCACTCGCGGGAGTACGCGGAGGCGCCGCCGATGATGAGCTTGGGCTTGTGCTCGCGGGCCAGCTGCTCCATCTTGTCATAGTCCACGCGACCCGTCTCGGGGTTCAGCCCGTAGGCCACGGCGTGGTACAGCAGGCCGGAGGCGTTGACGGGGGAGCCGTGGGTGAGGTGACCGCCCTGGCTGAGGTCCAGGCCCATGAAGGTGTCGCCCGGCTTGAGGACGGCCATGGTCACGGCCATGTTGGCCTGGGCGCCGGAGTGGGGCTGGACGTTGGCCCATTCGGCCCCGTAGAGGGCCTTGAGGCGGTCGATGGCCAGCTGCTCGATCTGGTCGACGACTTCGCATCCGCCGTAGTAGCGCTTGCCGGGGTAGCCCTCTGCATACTTGTTCGTGCAGATGGAGCCCATGGCGGTCAGCACCTCGTCGGTGACGTAGTTCTCGGAAGCGATGAGCTCGAGGCCGGCTTTCTGGCGCTCGTACTCTTTCTTGATCAGATCGGTGATTTGGATGTCCTGTTTCATAACGGCATTAAAAATGTATCTACAAAGATAATAACTTTTCCGTATCTTTGCGCCGTATGACCGACAGGAAATTATTAAATATTGAATTGGGGCGCGTGCGCGCGGACGCGTATCGCGATCTGCCGCCCTCCGGGGTGGTGCTCGTGCTGGACAACATCCGCAGCGCGCACAACGTCGGAAGCGCCTTCCGCACCGGCGACGCCTTCCAGGCCGACAAGGTCTGGCTCTGCGGCATCTGCGCCGCGCCGCCCTCGGCCGAGATCCACAAGGTGGCCCTCGGCGCCGAGCTCAGCATGCCCTGGGAGCACGTGGACGACACCCTCGCGCTGGTGCAGCGCCTGCGCGCCGAGGGCTGGACGGTCGTCTGCGCCGAGCAGACCGAGCACGCGGTGAAGCTGCAGGAGTTCCGGCGCGAGCCGGGCCGCCGCTACGCCGTCGTCTTCGGCAACGAAGTGGACGGCGTGCGGCAGGACGTCGTGGACGCAGCCGACCTGTGCGTGGAGATTCCCCAGTCGGGGACCAAGCATTCGCTGAACGTCAGCGTGTCGGTCGGCATCGTCCTGTGGCAGCTCTGCTACGGTTTTTGACAAATTGTCATTGGCACGGACATTGATTTTGAACAGGACGTCGCGGCTCGCCGCGGCGTTTTGTGATTACAATTAAAAAACGATAGTATTATGATCAAACCTTTAGCAGACAGAGTCCTGATCGAGCCCAAGGAGGCTGAGACCAAGACGGCATCCGGTATCTACATCCCCGACACGGCGAAAGAGAAGCCCCAGCAGGGCACGGTCCTCGCGACCGGTCCCGGCAAGAAGGACGAACCTATGGAGGTCAAGGTCGGCGACCAGGTCCTCTACGGCAAGTACTCCGGCACGGAAGTGACGGTGGAGGACAAGAAATATCTTATCGTGAAGCAGTCTGACATTTTAGCAATCCTGTAAAAACGTCATTCCCGGCTTGACCGGGAATCTAAAATCTAAGAATTATGGCAAAAGAGATACAATTCGACGTCGATGTCCGCTCCAAGATGAAGTCCGGTGCGGATGCGCTGGCTAACGCAGTCAAGGTGACCCTCGGTCCTAAGGGTCGCAACGTAGTGATAGAGAAGAAATTCGGTGCTCCCCAGGTGACCAAGGACGGCGTGACCGTCGCCAAGGAGGTCGAGCTGGAGGACCGCTTCGAGAATATGGGTGCCCAGATGGTCAAGGAGGTCGCCTCCAAGACCAACGAGCAGGCCGGTGACGGTACCACCACCGCCTCCGTCCTCGCCCAGGCCATCATCAACGTCGGCATCAAGAACGTGACCGCCGGCGCCAACCCGATGGACCTCAAGCGCGGCATCGACAAGGCCGTGGCTTCCGTGGTCGAGTGCCTCAAGAAGCAGAGCCAGCAGGTCGGCGACGACTACTCCAAGGTGGAGCAGGTCGGCACCGTGTCTGCCAACAACGACAACTATATCGGCAAGCTCATCGCCGACGCGATGGCCAAGGTCGGCAAGGACGGCGTGATCACCGTCGAGGAAGCCAAGGGCACCGACACCGAGGTGAAGGTGGTCGAGGGTATGCAGTTCGACCGCGGCTATATCAGCCCGTACTTCATGACCAACGGCGACAAGATGGAGGCCGAGCTCAGCAATCCTTCCATCCTCATCACCGACAAGAAGATCTCCACGATGAAGGATCTCCTCCCGATTCTCGAGCAGATCGCCCGCGAGGGCCGCGAGCTCCTGATCATCGCCGAGGACGTGGACGGCGAGGCCCTGACCACCCTCGTGGTCAACAAGCTCCGCGGCGCCCTCAAGATCGCGGCCGTCAAGGCCCCGGGCTTCGGCGACCGCCGCAAGGAGATGCTGCAGGACATCGCCACCCTGACGGGCGCCGTCGTGGTGTCCGAGGACCGCGGCTTCACCCTGGAGAATACGACTCCTGACATGCTCGGCAAGGCCGAGAAGGTCACCATCACCAAGGAGAACACCACCATCGTGGGCGGCGCCGGCGCCAAGGACGCCATCGCCGAGCGCGTGGAGTCCATCCGCAAGCAGATCGAGACCAGCACCTCCGACTACGACAAGGAGAAGCTGAAGGAGCGCCTGGGCAAGCTGGGCGGCGGCGTGGCCGTGCTCTATGTCGGCGCTACCACCGAGGTCGAGATGAAGGAGAAGAAGGACCGCGTGGAGGACGCGCTC
>JAGCYX010000019.1 GCA_017960585.1 Bacteroidales bacterium | reverse complement strand
TTCATTTCAACACTCCCTCAAAAACAACAATCCTACAAATATAACAATATTCTCCGAACTACCGAGCAGGCTTTAAAGGCCTCTGAGATTTTCCGTGACGCCGAAGTCCTCAGCGCGGAAAACAACGGTACGAGCGTTTATAAAGACATCCTTAACCAGCTCGTCGTCGGCAATGTGGATTTGTCGGAGATTATCAGTCGGGGCCCGAAGCTTGATCCCTTCCGACCGAAGCTTGATCCCTTCCGACCGAAGCTTGATCCATACGGCCCGAGGATTGAATCATACGGCCCGAAAGTGGATTCGTACGGCGCAAAGATCATGGAGATGAATCCTGTGCAGGCGTGCCAGTATCTCAACATAGTCATCTGCCAAACCGCAGAGGGAAATGTTGTGCGCCCGTAGTTGTTGTCTATTCTGTCGATTGTTTTCGGAGATGTAAAGGGGCGGAGCGATTATCGCGGATAATTGCTAACTTTGCTGAACGTTAGCAATACAATTAAAACACAGCAATATGGTTAAGTTCAATGTGGGAGGCTGCAGCTCCTTTGTCAAAGATGCAGAATATCAGAAGTATGTCCAGAAGGCCCTTGCGGCGTATGACGTGCTCGAGGCCGAGAGCGGCGCTGGCAATGATTTCCTGGGTTGGAAGACGCTGCCGGTGGATACGCCCGAGTCGCTGATCGCCGACTGCGAGGCGATCCGGGATGCCTGGGCGGCCAAGGGCGTGGAGCTCGTGGTCGTGATCGGTATCGGCGGCAGCTATCTGGGTGCCCGCTGTGCCATCGAGGCGCTTTCGCACGGCTTCGTGCGCAAGGAGGGCGTGCCGCAGATCGTTTTCGCCGGCAACAACCTCTCAGAAGACTATCTCGCCGAACTGATGGACCTCGCCCGGATGCGCAGCACCGCCTGCGTGGTGATCTCCAAGTCCGGTACCACCACCGAGCCGGCCGTCGCCTTCCGCATTGTCAAGGAATATCTCGAGAAGACCTACGGCAAGGCCGAGGCCGCGACCCGCATCGTCGCCATCACCGACGCGAAGAAGGGCGCCCTCAAGACGCTCGCGACGCAGGAGGGCTACAAGACCTTTGTCGTACCTGACAACGTGGGCGGCCGCTTCAGCGTCCTGACCCCGGTGGGCATCCTGCCCATCGTCCTCGCCGGTTTCGACATGCGCGCGATGCTGCGCGGCGCCGCCGACGAGCGCACCGCCCTGCTGGCCAAGTCCGCCGACAACCCCGCCGTCCAGTACGCCGCCATGCGCAACCTGCTCTACAGCGAGCTCGGCAAGAAGATCGAGATCCTTGTCACCTTCCACCCCAAGCTCCAGTACCTGGGCGAATGGTGGAAGCAGCTCTACGGCGAGTCCGAGGGCAAGGAAGGCAAGGGCATCTTCCCCGCCTCCGTCGTCTGCACCACCGACCTCCACTCCATGGGCCAGTTCATCCAGGAGGGCGACCGAGTGATGTTCGAGACCACCGTCACCATCCAGAACGCCGCCCGCGAGATGGTCATCGGCTTCGACGGCCAGAACCTCGACCAGCTGAACTACCTCGCCGGCCAGCACGTCGAGCACTGTAACAAGATGGCCCAGCTGGGCACCCAGCTCGCCCACATCGACGGCGGCGTACCGCAGATGGAGGTGAGCGTGGAGCGCCTCGACGAGGCCAACCTCGGCGCGCTGTTCTATTTCTTCGAATTCGCCTGCGGCATCAGCGCCTACACCCTCGGCATCAACCCGTTCAACCAGCCGGGTGTCGAGGCCTACAAGAAGAACATGTTCGCACTGCTCCGCAAGCCGGGCTACGAAGCCCAGACCCAGGAAATCCTGATGCGCATCTAAGCGTTAGTAGAACCCATATTCCGAGGGGGACTTGAGGCCGGGTATTCCATAATACGCGTCCACCAGGTCCCCCTTGATGTATACTTTCTTCCCCAGCAGCCCGGGGTGATCCTGCAGGTTGAGCGCCTCCCGGACGGGCCCCGCCTTCAGCTCCACCGACAGGCAATAGCCCAGGTCGGTGGTGCTGGCGTGCGTGCCGAGCACCAGGTTCGTATTCTTCGTGAAGGGCCCCTCGAAATCCACCTTCTTCGTGTTCGTGGCCACGCCCACGATGTAGCCCTGCACCCACACGCCCGTCTCCCCGGCATGCTCTCGCGCCTGCAGCACGTCGTAGGCGCCGTCCGGCGTCTCCGGCCCCGCGCCGCCGACGGTGAAGTCCTCCGACTGCCAGGTTCGCACGGTGTCCACCTGCAGCGAGACGCCGCCGGACCGCGCCCCCACGCTGGCGCCGAGCCGGATGCTCAGCATCTGCCGCGCCGCCAGCGTCCGCGTGAACAGCGTCTGCACGTAGTCCTCGTCGTCGAGCACCAGCGACACCGCGCCCGGGTGGAAGAACGCCGTCCGCTGCTCGTCGTACGCATACGGCAGGCTGCCTTCGGCGCCTTTCAGCGACAGTTTCCCGGCGGGAAATGCGGACCGGAAGCTGTCCTCGACAGTCAGCCGCAGGCCGCTGTTCAGCTGCGTGCAGTTCAGCGCAACGGCCGCGCTCCCGCCCTGCGGAACGGCGACGATCTGCGTGTCGCCCCATTGCGGCGCGTCGAAGGCCGGCGCCGCGAAGACCGCCGACACGGCGCTGACGGTGTACGTCCCCGCGGGCACGGGCAGCTCGTCCGGGAATTGCGCGTACGTATTTTCGTAGACGACCTTCCCCTCGGCGTTCGTCACGCAGACGAGGAATTCGCCGGTGTCCGGCAGGCCGTTGGCCGCCCGCGTGGACGGCGGGAAGAGTTCCGGCAGCGTGACGACCAGCGTGCCGGTAAGATTCTGCCGGAACAGGTCCTGGCAGGAAACGGGGATGAGCAGAAGGGCGGCGAGAATCGCCAGAAGTTGGAGTGTTGTTCTCATAGCGTTTTCGTTTTTTGCGCAAGATGGCAAAAACTCCGATGCACCCCTGTAAAATTCGTATTTTTAACGAAAAATATTGTGAAATCTTTCCCGTTTTTCCGAATTGATAATAAATCTTCTGCGGCCGGATGGCGCGCGTTGGCGTTGTGGAGGGCGGAGCCGAAATTGGTTTTTCGAGCAACTGCACGAAAAATAATTTCGGGCCGCCCGCTGGGGGGCCATCCGGCCGGCAGTTACAACGTGAACAGCGGCGAGGGAGTCATGCGGGGAAGGGGGCAGAGGCGCGGGACGCGGTCGAAGGAGAATTCCTGCAGCACTTCGGAACTGGCCTGATAGGCGAGATCCGGCGTATTGTTATGCTCCGACAGATGGCACAGGAAGACATTCCGGAGACCGGGGTGCGCGAAGGCGCGCAGCGCTTCAGCGCACTCGGCGTTGGACAGGTGCCCGTGCCCCCCGCAAATCCGATCCTGCAACACCTTCGGATACGGCCCGTTCCGGAGCATCCAGAGATCATAATTCGACTCGATCACCACCGTATCCGCCTGCCGCGCAAAAGACAACGCCTGCGGCACCATGCGGCCGATATCCGTCATGATCACGAACTTATACCCATCCAGCAGAATCGCGTACCCGTACGTGAACGACGCATCATGCGGCACCTCGAAATACTGCGCCCGGATGCGCCCCGGCACCAGTTCGTTCCACCCCGGCTCCAGCGGCGAGCGGCACGGCCCGTAATACTCCCCCGTGATGAAATGATGCGTCAGCGCCTTCGCCAGCTCCGGCGGCGTCCACACCGGCTTGCGCACATGCTTGCAATAAGAACCCAGCGAACGGATATGATCGTTGTGGTCGTGCGTGATCAGCAGCCCCGCGAAATCGTCGAAACACAGCCCCTCCCGCGCCAGCTCCTTCTTCAGCCGCCGCGGACTGAACCCCGCATCGATCAGCACCCCCGCCTCGCACGCATCGATCTCATTGAAAATCCCGAGAAAATAGCAGTTGCCGCAACTGCCGGACGTGAAGGACTTGAACTTAATTGACTTCATCCTCCGTGCAGTATTTCGCGATCACGCTGTACGAATCCGCCACGCCCAGCTCCCCGGCGCGCGACAGGTCGATACAGCCTTTCTCCTTATCCTTCAGATAGATAAGCACCAGTCCGCGGTTATAGTACGCATCCCCCATATTGGGATAGAGCTTGATGGCCATGTCGTAATTCTCCAGCGCCTCCACGAAGCGTGACGACAGGCACTCCAGATTGCCCAGGTCGAAGTACAGGTACGGCACATCCGGCAGGATGGAAAGCGCCTCCTTGATATCCTCGATGGCGTCCGAATAATCGTAGGTCCGCGCCACGCGGTCGCTCACCCGGGCTCGCGTGGAGCCCTCGGTATCCATCGACAGCGTCTGCACGCTCCCCTCCAGCGAAGCGATGAAATCGATCATCTCCGCCTTCAGCACGCCCCGGTTCATCAGGTAGAACGCCTTGTAGTAGCGCGCATAGCGATCGCGCGACACGTCGTCCTCCGCCGCGCCCACGGCGCGGTCGAACCAGCTCAGCGCCGAATTGTACTGCTTGCGCTGCAGCTCCTGCAGGCCCTTCACGAAATACTCCTCGGCGTTCGCCGTGAACAGGTACTCGTCCGTGCCTGTGCTCTCCGCATTCCCCAGCGTGATGGGCGTCGGCGCCGCATCGATGAAGCGGTCGATCAGCACGTTCTCATACTGCCGCGACAGCGCCACGCTGCGGTTTTCGCGCTCCGGCGCGAGGCTGAACTTGTACAGCGGCCGCAGGCGGATGTCGATGTCGCGGTGCTGCAGCAGCTCGTTGTCGAAATCCTTCTTCGCGAAATCCGCGTCCAGCGCCAGCAGCGAGTTGTACTGCCGCGTGGTGTCGGCGAACGAAGCCTCCCCGCTGCGCGCGCGGTAGTCCCGCACCTTCTGCTGCGCGATCTGGTAATCCGCCCGCGACTCCCGCGTCCGGCCCAGCATATTCTCCACGTACGAGCGGTTCAGGTACGCTTTCGCGAAATCCGGATACAGCTCGATGGCCTTGTTGTAGTCCTCCAGGGCGTCCTGCCAGCGGGCCATCTCCACGAAGATGGCCGCGCGGTTGTAGTGCGCCAGCACATTGCCCGGGTTGATGTTGATCACCCGGTCCATATCCTCCAGCGCCTGCTCGAACGCGCCCACCTGGGCGTAGATGAGACTGCGGTTGTAGAGCGTCAGGGCGTTGCCCGGCTCGTGCTCCAGCACGGTGTCCAGGTCCGCCATCGCCTCGTTGTAGCGCCGCTGCTCGTAGTAGATCAGCGCCCGGTTGAAGTACGCGAAGGTATTCTCCTTGTCCAGCTCGAGGGCGCGGTCCAGGTCCGCCACCGCCTCGTCGTAGCGCTTCTGCGCCGCATACACGCGGGCGCGGCGCACGAAACCCTCGGGCTCCATCCGGTCCAGCCGGATGGCGTGGTTGTAGTCCTCCAGCGCCCGCGTCGTGTCCGCGAGGAAGAGGTAGCACGCCCCGCGGTTCAGGAACGCCGACGGGTCGCGCGGTTCCTTCTTGATATAATAGTCGAAGTCGGCCACGGCGTCGTCGAACTTCTGCGCCAGGAAATTGGCCACGCCGCGCGAGAAATAGATCCCGATCTGCCCGGGGCGCAGCTCCAGGGCGCGGTCGAAGTCGCGGAAGGCGGCCTCGTAGTCGCCGAAGCGGCTCTCGGTGATGGCGCGGTAGTGGAAGCCGTTGGTGAACACGGGGTTCAGCCGCACGGAGGTGTTGAAGTCCGTCTGCGCGCCGCGCAGGTCGCCGAGGTTGTATTTGGCGATGCCGCGGAAGAAGAAGCTCCAGTAGTCGGTGCTGTCCAGGCGCGAGAGGATGTTGAAATTCTCGATGGCCAGGGCGTAGCGCCCGTCGGAAAGCGCCTGCCGGCCCCGCCACATAAAGACATCCTTGTCGTACTGGGCGGACGCGAAAGAGGCTGCAAGCAGCAGGATCGCTATGGTCAGGAGAAACTTTTTCATTACCTTTGCAAAGATAAACAATTATCGGACCCGAATTGAAGCGCCTCCTCATTTTTATGCTCCTTCTCCTGCCGGCCGCCCTGCTCGTGTGGCCCGCGGCCCTGTCCGCCCAGCAGGCGGAGCGGCCGCTTTCCGGCCTTTCCGGCCGGGAGGCCGGCCTGCGTGACGAGGTGGTCTTCCTCTGCGATTCGCTCTGCGCCGGCCGGGGCTTCGGCACCGCCGGGGCGCAGGCCTCCACCCTCTACCTGCTGCGCCAGCTGCGCGACGCCGGCCTGCGCACCACCGTGCAGTCCTTCGCCGCCGGCGGCCGCATCGGCCACAACGTCGTGGCCGTCACGCCCGGCTGGTTCCGCCGCTACATCGTCGTCGGCGCCTACTTCGACGCGCTGGGCACCCTCGACGGGCGCATCTACCCCGGCGCCGACGCCAACGCCTCCGGCGTCGCCGCGCTCCTCGCCCTCGCGCGGGAGCTCCCGGACGCCTGCCGCGGTGAGGTCGGGATCGTCTTCGTGGCCTTCGACGGCCACGCCGCCGACCTCTCCGGCGCCCGCGCCTTCCTCGAACGCTACCGCCGCGACTACCCGCCCGTCCTGATGGTCAACCTCGACCTCCTCGGCTCCTCCCTCGCCCCCGTCCGCGCCGCCCGCCGCGACTACCTCATCGCTCTCGGCGGCCAGCCCTGGCGCTCCGGCCTCGAAGCCGCCAACCGCGGGCCCCGCCTCGACCTCTCCTATGACTATTACGGCAGCGACGCCTTCACCGACGTCTTCTACCGCCGCATCAGCGACCAGCGCTGGTTCCTCGAAGCCGGCATCCCCGCCGTCATGTTCACCTCCGGCATCACCCAGCACACCAACAAAACCACCGACACCCCCTCCACCCTCGACTTCGGCCTGCTCGACCGCCGCATTGGCCTCATCCACCTCTGGCTGCGCAGCCTGCTCTAGCCCCGCAGGCGCGGCGCCGCTTTTACCAGCAGGGCACAACGGCCGTGATGGGCAATTCGTTGGTTATAAGGTATATAAGAGAATCAGGGGTACCTTTTTGAGGCACCCCTGATTTTCTTAAACGATTGCTATTCAGTTAATTGTGCATCACGGCGATCGGAAGGGCGGACCCGAAATTGGTTTTCAGGGGCGGAAGCCAGGAGCGAAGCGACGCAGGGGAGTCTGAGGGGGAACGCCCACTCAGTAAAAAATTCACGGGGCCGTTGCATCCCTGCGACGACCCCGTTACTTAACCTAAACTTAAACTATGAAAAACTTCGACGCTAAAGTAGAGAGATTTTGGCAGAATTGCAAATTTTGCCGAGAATTATTTATATTTTTGTGCCGTTGGTTAGACCACGATACAGTTATTATGATGAAACACTCCTTTATTCTGTTCATCGCCGCGGCGCTGCTGCTGGCGATGCCTTCGTGTACGCGCTACGAGACCGTTCCCGGCGACGCGCTGCAGACTAAAATCTACACCCTGGACAACGGCATGAAGATCTTCATGTCGGTAAACAAAGAAGAACCCCGCATCCAGACCTACATGGCCGTCCGTGTGGGCAGCAAGAACGACCCCTCCGAGACCACGGGCCTGGCCCACTACTTCGAGCACCTGATGTTCAAGGGCACGGAGCATTTCGGTACGGTGGATTATGAGGCCGAGAAGCCGATGCTGGACGAGATCGAGCGGCTCTTCGAGGTCTATCGCCAGACGACCGACGAGGCGGAGCGCGCCGCGATCTACCACAAGATCGACTCGGTGAGCTACGAGGCTTCGAAGCTGGCGATTCCCAACGAGTATGACAAGCTGATGGCCGTGATCGGCGCCGACGGCACCAATGCCTGGACCAGCGCCGACGAGACCGTCTACACAGAGGACATTCCCTCCAACCAGATCGACAACTGGGCCCGCATCCAGGCCGATCGCTTCCGCCACGGCGTGATCCGCGGCTTCCACACGGAGCTGGAGACCATCTACGAGGAGAAGAACATGTCCCTGACCCAGGACAACCGCAAGATGTGGGAGGCCGTCGACCAGGCCCTGTTCCCGCACCACCCGTACGGCCAGCAGACCACCTTGGGCAGCCAGGAGCACCTGAAGAATCCGTCCATCACCAACGTGAAGAAGTATCACGACGTGTACTACGTGCCGAACAACATCGCCGTGTGCGTGTCGGGTGACTTCGACCCGGACGAGATGGTGGTCGCGATCGAGAAATATTTCGGCGACTGGGAGCCCAACCCGGACATCCCGACCCTGCAGTTCGAGCAGGAGCCGCCCATCACGGAGCCCATCGAGCGCGAGGTGTACGGCCTGGAGGCCGAGACCATGGCTATGGCCTGGCGCCTGCCCGCCCCGTCCGACCTGAAGACCGCGGCCGTGGCCGAGATCGCCGGTTCCGTGCTCTACAACCAGCAGGCCGGCCTGATGGACCTGGACGTGAACCAGCAGCAGAAGGCCCTGTTCGTCTATGGCGGCTATGAACCCCAGGCGGACTACAGCTATTTCCTGGGCATGGGTACTCCGAAGGAGGGCCAGACCCTGGAGGAGGTGCGCGACATCATCCTCGAGGAGGTGGCCAAGCTGCGCAGCGGCGACTTCGACGAGGCGCTGCTTTCCGCGGCCATCAACAACGAGAAACTGAACCAGATGCGCCGGCTGGAGTACAACGACTACCGCGCGCAGTACTACGTGACCGCCTTCATCAACGGCATTCCCTGGAAGGACGCCTGCAAGAGCATCGAGCGCATGGAGGCCGTGACCAAGGAGGACGTGGTGGCCTTCGCGAACGAGTATCTCGGAGAGAACGCCTACGCCGTGGTGTACAAGCGCCAGGGCGAGGACAAGACCGTCCAGAAGGTGTCCGCGCCGAAGATCACCCCGATCGTGACCAACCGCGACCAGGTGAGCGACTTCCTGACCGAGATCCAGAACGCCGAGGTGAAGCCCATCGAGCCGGTGTTCGTGAACTTCGACAAGGATATGTCCAAGTTCGCCCTGACCGAGGGCGCCGAGGTGCTCTACAAGAAGAACGAGCTGAACGACGTGTTCAACCTGCAGTTCGTGTACAACCGCGGCACCCAGCAGGATCCCGCCCTGGGCCTGGCGATGAGCTACCTGAGCTATCTCGGCACGCCGGATATGAGCGCCGAGGAGATGGCTTCCAAGATGTACGGCCTGGCCTGCAGCTACAGCGGCGGCGCCGGCTCGACGCAGAGCTCGATCCGCATGGTCGGCCTGTCCGAGAACATGGGCGAGGCGATCCGCCTGGTGGAGAACCTGATCCAGAACGCCGTGCCTGACGAGGCCATCCTGGCGAACCTGAAGGCGGATATGCTGAAGGACCGCTCCGATGCGAAGAAGTCGCAGCGCAGCTGCTTCAGCGCCCTGGAGCGCTACGCCTTCTACGGCCCGGATTTCATCAAGACCACGACCCTGAGCAACGACGCGCTGATGGCCCTGACCTCCGAGGAGCTCCTCGCCAAGGTGCGCGAGGTCTTCAACCTGGGCCACGAGGTCCTGTACTACGGCCCGATGGCCGAGAATGAGGTGAAGGCCGCCCTGGGCGACGTCCACTATGTGGCCGAGGGCGCCCAGATCCAGCCGGAGGAGTATCCGCACTACCAGCCGACGCCGTCCGACCGCGTGCTGATGTCGCAGTACGACGCCGCGCAGATCTACTATATTCAGTATTCCAACCGCGGGGAGAAGTACGATGCCTCCCAGGCGGGCGACCTCGCCGTGTACAACGAGTACTTCGGCGGCGGCATGAACACCGTCGTGTTCCAGGAGATGCGCGAGGCGCGCGGCCTGGCCTACAGCGCCTGGGCCTCCCTGGACGAGCCGTACGACAAGGGCGACACCTATTCCTTCATGGCCTTCATCGCCACGCAGAACGACAAGATGCGTCAGGCCATCGAGGCTTTCGACGAGATCATCAACAACATGCCGGAGTCCGAGGCCGCCTTCAACGTGGCCAAGGAGGCCCTGCTGAGCCGCCTGCGCACCCAGCGCACGACGGGCATGGACGTGCTGCGCAGCTATCTGGCCTGCCGCCGTCTGGGCATCGTCGAACCTTCCGACAAGGCCATCTTCGAGAAGGCGCAGAACGCGACCCTCGCCGACGTGGTGGCCACCCAGCAGAAGTGGGTGAAGGACCGCAACTACACGTACATGATCCTGGGCGACATCAAGGACCTGGACACCAAGTTCCTGTCCACGCTCGGGCCTGTGCAGACCGTGAGCCAGGAGGAAATCTTCGGCTACTAGGATGACGGCGAAGGCCTGTCTGCGCTCGATGCGGCTGCGCACGCTCCCGCTCTCGCTCGCCGGGATCGTGCTGGGCGTGCTGCTGGCCGCCGGGCAGCAGGAACTCCGTCCGCTGACGGTCCTGCTGCTGGCGCTGACGACGGTCTGCCTTCAGATACTGAGTAATTTATCGAACGAATTGGGGGATACCCTGTCCGGGACGGACCGCTCCGACCGGCAGGGTATCCACTATTCTATCCAGGACGGGGAGATGACCGTGCCGGAGATGAAGCGCCTGATCATCTTCTTCGCCTGCCTGTCGGCCGCCGCCGGTTCGGCGATGGTGATGAGCGCTTTCGGGACGATCCGCGATCCGCGTGCGGCCGCGTTCCTTGTTCTCGGCGCCGGTGCCATCTGGGCGGCGGTGCATTACACCCTCGGCAAGAACCCCTACGGTTACCGGGGGCTGGGGGACATCTTCGTATTTATCTTTTTCGGACTGGCGACGGTGTGCGGGAGCTATTACCTGAGCTGCCTGAGCTGGTCCCCGGACATCCTGCTGCCCGCGTCGGCCATCGGCTGCTTCAGCGTGGGGGTGCTGAATGTCAATAATATCCGCGATATGAAGAGCGACGCGGCCACGCGCAAGACGGTGGCCCTCCGGCTGGGACTGCGCCGCGCGCGCATCTACCAGACGGCGCTGATCGCGGCGGGCTGGGTGCTGATGACGGTCTACGCGGCGATGCATTGCGAGGGGTGGCTGGATTTCCTGTACGTGGCCACGCTGGGGAGTTTCTGCGTGCATCTGAAGGGCGTGTGGGCGCGGGAGGACCGGGCGCTGGATCCGATGCTGCCGATGCTGGTGTTCAGCGCGTTCCTGTTCGCGGCGATGGCGGGAATCGGCAACCTGCTTTCTTAGCTTTTCCTTTCTCCGACATACATCCGGCAGAGGCCGAGGGTGAAGGCGCGGTGGCGGACATTCGCATAGCCGCAGCGCACCATCGTGGCCGTCCATTCGCGGCGGCCGGGGAAGGCCTGCACCGAGGCGGGGAGGTACTTGTAGGCGGCTTTGTCGCCGGAGACGAGCCCGCCGATCCAGGGCACGAAATGCATGAAATAGAGATTGTAGGCCCAGCGGAGCAGCTTGTTCTCAGGGACGGAAAGCTCCAGGATGACGAGGCGCCCGCCGCGCTTGAGGACGCGCAGGATCTCCTGCAGCGCGGCCTCCCGGCGGGCGAAGTTGCGGATGCCGAAGGCGATGGTGACGCAATCGAAGCTGCCGTCGGGGAAACGCAGGGCCTCGCTGTCGCCCTGCTCGCAGGCGATGCGGCCGTCCAGGCCGGCCTTCTGCACTTTCTGCCGCATCACGGCGAGCATCCCCTCGGAGAGGTCCAGGCCGGTGATGCGGCTGTCGGGGTGCATGCGCTTCGCGATGGCGAGGGAGAAGTCGCCGGTGCCGCAGGCGATGTCGAGGATCTGCTGCGGGGCGCCGGGGGTGACGATTTCGCGCAGCGCGCGGCGGCGCCAGCTGCGGTCCACCCCGAGCGACATGAGGTGGTTGAGGCGGTCGTAATCGGGGGCGATCCCGTCGAACATTTGCTGGATTTTCTCT
>JAGCYX010000018.1 GCA_017960585.1 Bacteroidales bacterium | reverse complement strand
TGGCCATACTGGTTTTTGAGCATGGGCTGAGCGAGGTCGCGGAGTTTGTCTGCGGTGATCCAGCCGTTGTGGTAGGCGATGTCTTCGAGGCAGGCGATCTTGAGGCCGGTGCGTTTTTCCATCACCTCCACGAAAATGGAGGCCTCGGCGAGGGAGTCGTGGGTGCCGGTATCGAGCCAGGCGAAGCCGCGGCCGAGGGTCTGGACCTTGAGTTCGCCGTCGGTCAGGAAGGCCTGGTTGACGCTCGTGATCTCCAGTTCGCCGCGGGCGGAGGGCTTGATGCGCTTGGCGATGTCAACCACCTTGTTGGGGTAGAAGTAGAGGCCGACGACGGCGTAGTTGCTCTTGGGGTGGGCGGGTTTCTCTTCGATGCTGAGGCAGTTGCCGTCTTTGTCGAATTCGGCGACGCCGTAGCGTTCGGGGTCGGAGACCCAGTAGCCGAAGACGGTGGCCTTCGGGGTATGAGATGCCCGATCGCAGTCGGGCATGACGGCAGCAGAGTCGGGCATGACGTCGGAGGGGCCGGGCATGACGGCTTTTACGTCACCCCCGACCTGATCGGGGGTCTTGCCCTCGGCGGAAGCAACTGCCGCTTTCAGCATCGGGGTAAAGCCGGTGCCGTAGAAGATATTGTCGCCCAGGACGAGGCAGACGGAGTCGTCGCCGATGAAGTCTTCGCCGATGAGGAAGGCTTGCGCGAGGCCATCCGGGGAGGGCTGCTCGGCGTATTCGAAGTGGACGCCGTAGTCGGAGCCGTCGCCCAGGAGGCGCTGGAAGCCCGGCAAGTCCTGCGGGGTGCTGATGACCAGGATGTCCCGGATACCCGCCAGCATCAACACGCTGATGGGGTAGTAGACCATCGGCTTGTCGTAGATGGGCAGCAGTTGTTTGCTGACGCCCTTGGTGATCGGGTAGAGACGGGTGCCGGAGCCGCCGGCGAGGACGATGCCTTTCATATCTTCTCCAAGTAACTCGGATGAATGTAACTGACCGCGACGACGGCGACGCCGGTGACGGAGACGATGAGTTTGCGGTCTTTCTTGATGCGTTTGATGTAGCCTTCGGCGCCTTTGTAGATGCCGTCGATGACGCGTACGCGGTCGCCTGTGTGGTACTCGGGGGCATCGGATCCGAAGTACTTGACGTTGCGTCCGGCGTCGGCGGAGGTGACGAGGATGAAGGAGCGCATCTCGTCGTCGCGGATGGGGCCGGGTTTGCGGGTCTCAGGGTCGGCGTAGTACATAAAGTCCTCGTTGTGGTCGTGTTTGAAGCTGACGAGCCATTCTTCGCTGCAGCGGACGAAGAGGAGCGAGGGGATGAGTTGCTTCTCGACGTAGGTGAGGCGGCCGGTGTCGAATTCCTCGACGGTGTGGACGGGGACGTAACTCTCGATTCCCGCCGGGAGGAGGGATTTGAGGTAGACGACCCGGTTGTAGAACACCTTGAGGGCGTACCAGTGGGTGCCGTCGAGGGATGGTTCGATGAGGTGGGAGGTGGAGGACATTTCTTTTACTCCCCGGACTTCTGAATGCGTAGTGCCGGGTAGTGGTTCGGATTGGCGGGATCGGCCCGCACGGCAGTCGTGTTCCTATCCAAGAATCGTTTCTGCAATCCTGCATTCAGTCCAATCCAGGACCGAATACAAATACAAATATAGGCATTATTTTCGGCTCTACCAAAATATAAATAGAAACTCTTTCCCGGTCCTTCGACAAGCTCAGGAACCGGTATTGGCTCAGGAACCGGCTCTAACGCACCAGTCCGACGGCCTGATTCCACCCGAGGGTGCGGTAGAAGGCGTTGAGGGTGGGGCGAGTGGGGTCGGGGAGGTAGACGGAGAGGCCGCAGCAGCGGTCGAGGCTGAGGTCGAAGAAGGTGGGAGTTTCGTAGTGGCAGGGGACGGCGTCGGCGAGGGCGCGATCGAGCTTGTCGAGTTCGGCCGGGGAGGCGCCGAGCTGGGCGGCGAGGTCGCGGAGGTCGTAGTAGAAGATGAAGGGGGTGGAGGAATAGAAGTAGCGCTGGACGGAGGCGGATAAGGTGCTGAAGTTCAGGGCGTCACGATGCTCGTCGAGGATGGCGCGGAAGACATCGGCGAGGGGCTGGAGGCGGGTGCAGTCCACGAGGGTAATGGTGCCGGAGCGGAAGGAGCCTTCCTGGGCGTTGTAGTAGTCGTAGTACTCGCGGCAGTAGGTCTCCAGGTCGGGGGTGTCGTAGGCGAGGACGTCCCAGGAGAGGTTGGAGTAGCCCATGCCGGCGGTGAGGATTTCGGCGGGCGAGACAACGAGGCGGTCGGTGACGGCGCGGAGTTCCCAGGCGACTTCGACGCAGCCGGAGAGGCAGGTGTCGAGGATGAGGTATTCGAGGTGCATGGGGATGGCGCCGGCGAATTCCTGGAGTTCGATCCAGCGGGTGGTGTTGCCGGTGGTCTGGTTGCCGATGGCGCGGGGGGTGGCGTTTTTGTTGTAGCCGGCGGGGACCCAGCCGCTTCCGTGGGAGGAGACGACCATGCCGTAGCGGCGGGCGGGGAAGGCGGTGCGGATGTCGTCGAGGACGCGGCGGAAGGATTCGGCGGAGGCGCTGACGGGCATGTCGTCGTAGCGTTTCAGGGTGTCGACGACAGGTTTGCCGTCAGGTCCGCGGTAGATGCGCATCAGGGCTGGAGCGTTCGGCGTCGTATAGCCGCCGGTGGGGCCGACGTTGTGGCAGAAGGCGATGATGGCCTTCTCGCGGTGCAGCCCGGGAAGCACACCGTCCTGAAGGTCTGACAGATTCTGCAACAAATTGGAACTCAGATTATTATATCCCATCCCGTAATAAATCAGAACCTGCTCATAAGTCCCCTCATACGGCCTCTCAATCCCATTGCAGCCCACCATCACAGCAGCCACCAGAATCAGCAATATTGTCTTTATCCTACACATCGTCTGCAAATATAGCCATTTTCAGCATTCGGCGGATGATTCCCCCGCGGGTGGACCGGATTTTTTTTCGTGCAGTTGCTCGAAAAACCAAATCCGGCTCCACCCTCCACAACGCCAACCCACATCATCCGCCTGCAATTTCGGCTTCGCTCTCCACAACGCCCGCGCGCGTATTAACGAATTGTTATTATCTTTGTACTGTTATGAATGTTATTCAGACTGAGCTTCCGGGTGTGCTGATTCTCGAGCCGAGGGTGTTCGAGGATGCGCGGGGGTATTTCTTCGAGAGTTTTTCGGAGCGGGATTTTGATGCGCTGGTGGCGCCGGTGCTGGGGCACGGAGTGCATTTTGTGCAGGATAACGAGTCGATGTCGTCGTACGGTGTGGTGCGGGGGTTGCATTTTCAGCGGCCGCCGTTCACGCAGGCGAAGTTGGTGCGGTGTGTGCTGGGGACGGTGCTGGATGTGGTGGTGGATTTGCGGCGGGGGTCGGCGACGTACGGGCGGCACACGACGGTGGAGATCAGCGGGGAGAATCATCGGCAGGTGTTGATCGACAAGGGTTTCGCGCACGGGTTCGCGGTGTTGAGCGAGCGTGCGGTGTTCCAGTATAAGTGTGATGAGTTTTATCATCCGGAGGCGGACAGCGGTATTCAGTTGCTGGATCCGGCGCTTGGGATCGACTGGCGCGTTCCGGCTGATGCTATGATTCTGAGCGAGAAGGATCGCAGCCGGGCTTGCCTGGCAGATAATCCGATAGAGTTATGAATGTCTTAGTCACTGGTGCCAACGGGCAATTGGGTCGCTCGCTTCGGGACTTGGCAGCTGCTTCCCCAGCGGGCGGACAGAAATTATTTTTCGGGCAGCTGCCCGAAAAACCAATTTCTGCTCCACCCTCCACGACGCCGACGCACGCAGCTGCCGGGGCGGTCCTTCGACAGGCTCAGGAACCGTCCCTTCGACAGGCTCAGGAACCGTCCGGAATGACTCTGATATTCTCCGATGTGGTTGATGCGCCGGGGGTGGAGACGATCCATCTGGATATTACGGATCTGGAGGCGATCCGCGCTCTGGTGAAGGCCGAGAATATTGAGGCGGTTGTCAACTGTGCGGCATACACGAATGTGGAGGGCGCGGAGGACAATCCGGAGCTTGCGGAGCTGCTGAATGCCAAGGCGGTGGAGAATCTGGCGGTCGCGATGAAGGAGGTTGGCGGGTTGCTGGTTCATATCAGTACGGATTATGTGTTCGGCGGCGAGCCTTACAATACGCCTTGCCGGGAAGATCAAAAAGGGACGCCGACAGGGGTGTATGGCTTGACGAAGCTTCACGGCGAGGAGGCGATCCTGCGTACAGGAGTTCGATATATCATTCTGCGTACGGCTTGGCTGTATAGTGAGTATGGGAAGAATTTCGTGAAGACGATGTTGCAGCTGACTGCCACGCGGCCGCAGCTGAAGGTGGTTTTCGACCAGGTCGGCACGCCGACTTATGCCGGCGACCTTGCTTCCGCCATCTTGACTATATTGTCGGCCGCCGTCCCGCGGTCGGACGGAAATTATTTTTCGGACAAGTTTGCCGAAAAACCAATTTCCGCTCCGACCTCCACAACGCCAACGCGCATGGCGGCCATCTACCATTATTCTAATGAAGGGGTTTGCTCGTGGTATGACTTCGCCAAGACGATCGCGGAGATGGCCGGACATACTGATTGCGAGATCCTCCCCTGCCACTCCGACGAATTCCCGTCGAAGGTCAAACGTCCGGCCTACTCGGTCCTGGACAAAACCCTCATCAAGGCCACCTTCGGCCTCACCATCCCCTACTGGACCGACAGCCTCCGCCGCTGCCTTCAGTCATTAGTCTAAACGTTTTTCACAACCAAAAGAATATCAACCGTTTACAGAATGAACCCGCATCAAAACGTGCGGGTTCATTCTGTAATTAGTTGGCCTACTGTGACTTACTAAAAACATAGAGATCCCCGATCAGGTCGGGGATGACGAAAGCGTGGCATTCGGGGCCGGGGGCGGCCTGCTGCCAGGGGCAAAAACATACCATTTTGCCCCTGGCGACCAGAAATAACGGTTGCCAGGGGCGCTAGGGGCCTGTTTTGCCCCTGGGAGGTAAAGTGGAAGGCTCTTTTGCCGCGGGGCAGTTCGGAGCGGAGCGACCGAGGGGGTTTCGGGGGATTCTTCCCCCGTCATAACGGAGTGAAAGGCTCTTTTGCCGGAGAAGGTATCGGAGCATAGCGACGCAGGGGTGCACGAGGGGGTCCGCCCCCTCGTTCATAGGCCGCAGGCCGGCTCTTTTGCGGAGCCCCGGAGGGGCATACGCAAAAGAGCCGGCAACCTCGCGGCTCGCCGACTCTTAGACGTGTACTAAAACCTAAACCTACAACATAGATGCAGGGGAAATAAAAAACGTTGCAGAGATTGAAAAAAATCTGCAACGTTTTTTGAAAGGTGTCGGAATTCGCTTACTTGGCAGCGTCGACGGAGACCTTACGGAACTCCTTGAGGTCCTTCATGAGGGCGAGAGCGGCCTTGCGGGCGCGGGCGCCGGCGGCCTTGTTACCCTTGTTCAGCTGCAGAGCAGCGTCCTTACCGAAAGCCTCAGCTTCAGCAAAAATTTTGTCCAAAAGTTCTTTCATTTTGCGATTGTTTTTATTGGTTGTTAATGTGTTAATGCTCAAACCTGTTGCAATATAGCAAAAAAATCAAAAAACAAAAAATATTTTCAAAAAAAACAGGTTTTCTGCCCCTTCTGAGGGCTATTTATAGCTTTTCTCGTCCGGCGGGAACGGATTTTGGGGTTCGGAAACAGGTTTGGGGCGGGTATTAAGTTGGTTCATCGCCTGGCCGATGCCCACGAAGGCCCAGGTGCGGGCGCCGGCGATGATTTTCTTCGCCAGCTCGGGGATCTGCTCGCGCTGCTCGGGACGGAGTTCGCCGAGGACGTAGTCGACGAGCTGACCTTCAGCGTATTCGTTGCCGATGCCGATGCGCAGGCGCGGGTAGGCCGGAGTGCCGAGGAGCTGCTCGATGTTCTCCAGGCCGTTGTGGCCACCGGGGCTGCCGGAGGCGCGCAGGCGGATGGTGCCGAAGGGGAGGTTGATGTCGTCGCAGATAATCAGGAGGTGGTCGAGGGGAAGGTCGAGTTTCTGCTGCCAGTAGCGGACGGCGTTGCCGCTCAAATTCATATACGTCGAAGGCTTGAGCAGGTGGAACTCGCGGCCCTTGTCGCGGACGACGGTCATGTCGCCGTAGCGGCCGGGCTCGAAAACGACATTGGATGCCTGGGCCCAGGCATCCAATATCATAAAGCCGATGTTGTGTCTCGTGGCGGCGTATTCGGCACCGATGTTGCCGAGTCCGACCACCAGATAGCACTTCTCTGACACGGCGGGGTCGGGTTTACTCCTCCGCAGCAGCCGCAGTAACATTGCGCGTGGTCTTGACGCCGCAGATGATGGTGTCCTTGTCGGAGACGACGGCGACGTTCTTGAGCTGGATGTCACCAGCCTTGATGCGCTTGTCCAGGCCGAGCGGGGTGATGTCCACCTTCACCTCGTCAGGGAGGTCCTTCATCAGGGCGCAGACCTTGATGCTGCGGGCGTTCTGGTAGAACTTACCACCCTGCTGCACACCCTTGGCGTGGCCTTCGATCACGAGGGGAACGCTGATGGCGATGGGCTTCTTCTCATCGACGGCGAGGAAGTCGACGTGCAGGCAGGCGTCGGTCACAGGGTGCCACTGCAGTTCGTGCAGGACAGCGGTCTGGGCCTTCTTGGCGCCGTCGAGGACGAGGTCGACGATGAAGGATTTCGGGGTGTCGGTGAGGGCTTTCAGCTCTTTGGCGTTGACGGTGAAGAGGATGTTCTCCTTGATGTCTGCGCCGTAGAGGTTGCAGGGGACGAGGCCTTCGCGGCGGAATGCCTTGATAACGGCTTTGTTGCCGACCTGACGGGTCGTGCCTTTGAGTTCAAAATGTTGCATTTGTAGTACTTTAAAATGTGTTACTCAATCTGGCTCAGGGCCAGATCCCATTGCACCAAAACCATTACTGATTTTCGAAATGCCCGCAAAATTAATCATTTTCTTCATATTCACAAAATTATATCGCCAGTCAGTCAGGGCCCCCGACCGCACGGGCAAACGTGCGCAGGCCCCCGCGCAACCCACGCAACGGCTGCGGGGTTGCAATTCTGCGCGAATGTGCGTACCTTAGTGCTGTGAACGCACTATTGCTAATAACCGTATTTCGGATGGTGGTGATTCCGGTTCAGTTTGAGGATCGGGGGTTCGCCGGGGGGCGCGCGGAGCAGGAGCGGCTGGTGGCGGAGGCGGAGGGGTATTTCAACCGGCAGTACGGGGAGCGGGCGTTCGAGTTCGTGCTGGGGCCGGCGGTAACGCTGTCGCATGAGGCGGCGTGGTACGGTGCGGACAGTCCCGACCGGCGGGACGTCCACCTCGCGGACGCGGTCGGCGAGGCCTGCGCGGCCGTGCAGGGGCAGATGGAGCTGTCGGAGACGGTGTTTCTGCTCTATGCGGGCGCGGGGCAGCACGAGAGCGGCAAGGCCAACGATATCTACCCGCAACAGGGAATAACCAGTTCAGGGATCCATTTCGCCGCGGCGCCGGAAGGGCGCCTGGGCATCTTCTGCCACGAGTTCGGGCACGTGCTGGGGCTGCCGGACCTGTACGACAGCGACGGGGAGCAGTCCGGCGGCACGGGCCGCGGGCTGTGGGGGCTGTCCGTGATGGACGAGGGCTGCCGCGGGGCCGTGCCGCCGGACTTCGGGGCCATCGAGTTTGAGCTGCTGGGCCTCGGGAAGTGCGACACGCTCTCGACGGGCGCCTACACGCTGACTCCCCTGCTCCAGGGACGCCGCTACCTGAAGGCGCTGACGGACAAGCAGGATGAATACTTCTTAATGGACGCACGCGCGGGAGGGCTGTACGTGTGGCACGTGGACCGCTCGGACAATCCGGCGGGCCACTCCCCCGGCCACGACGAGGAGCTCCGCGCGCGCGACCGCTGGGACTACGGGTTGGTGAACGCCAACCCGGAGCACCCGTGCGCGCGGCCGGTGTCGGCGGATCCGGCGGCCGGGGACGCGCGCGGGCTGCCGTTCCCCGGGACGGGGGGCTTCACGAGCTTCGGCTCGGACACGCCCGCGCCGTTCCGCGGGTGGAGCGGCGCCGCGCCGGGGCTGGCCCTGACGGGCATCCGCCCCGCTGATGGCGGCGGGGTGGCCTTCGAGGTGCTGCAGCCGATCGTGCTGACCGACCTGTCGGTCTACCAGGACGCGGCGGTGCTGCGCTGGAAGGTGGATCCGGCGTTGACGGGGGCGTGCATGGTGCGCTGGAGCGCGCGGGGCGAGGAGGAGACGTTCAGTCTCCAGCTGCCCCCGGACGCGACGAGCTGCACCCTGGAGGGGCTGCAGCCGGGCACGCGCTACCGCTTCTCGGTGCAGCTGGTGGTGTCGGGGCGCGACCGCTACAGCGCGGACGGGGCCTTCACCACGAAGGTGCTGCGCACGGGGGTGTATCCATATATTTATATGAACGGGGCGACGCGCAACGTGGACGGGAGCTTCCCGCCGGGGAGCAAGCTGCCGCTGCGGGTGTTCAACGCGACGGAGGTGCAGGAGGTGCAGTGGACCCTGGATGGGCTGCCGATCGTGCCGGAGGCGGACGGGCGCTATACGCTGCGGCGGAGCGGGACGCTGCGCGCGCGGATCCTGCATACGGACGGGACCACGGAGACGCTGGTCAAAGAGATTATCGTGCAATGAGACGGCTGGGCTTCATACTTTTGGTGTCGGTGCTGGTCCTGGCGGGCTGCCAGGACGAGCGGCAGCGCACCGCGTTCTGCGAGAACGAGGGGGTGTGCCTGATGGTGGGCGGCAGCATTGCGTTCGACTACGAGCCGAACAGCTGCCAACTGGCATTCAGCCGCGACCGGCGGGAGTTCCGGGCGTTCACCGACACGATGTCGGATTTCTTCGTGGCGGAGCTGTCGCAGCTGCCGGTCCAGCTGGGGCAGCGGCTGACGGCGAACCTGGTGTGGACGACGGAGCGCGAGGTGCTGAGCCGAAAAAACCTCACCCTCGAGGTCGTACGACTCGAGGGTGATACAGTCTGGTTGTGGAGCGACGCAGGCCGCATCGGCCTGACGGTGCGCATCCTGGAATAATCCTAGAAGGACAGGGCGATCTGGATGAAGTCGTCGGCCTTGAGGGCGGCGCCGCCGATGAGGCCGCCGTCGATGTCGGGCTGGGCGAAGAGCTCCTTGGCGTTGGAGGGCTTGCAGGAGCCGCCGTAGAGGATCGTGGTGTCGTCGGCGACGGCCTTGCCGAACAGGCCGGCGAGGACGTTGCGGATGTGGGCGTGGATCTCTTCGGCCTGGGCCGGAGTGGCGGTCTCGCCGGTGCCGATGGCCCAGACGGGCTCGTAGGCGATGACGATCTTCTTCATGTCCTCGGCGGTGAAGTTGAACAGGACGTTCTTGATCTGGGTCTCGCAGACGTCGAAGTGCTTGCCGGCCTTGCGCTCTTCGAGCACTTCGCCGACGCAGAGGATGACGCCGAGGCCGGCCTCGAGGGCAAGCTTCACTTTCTCGACGAGCTTCTCGTCGGTCTCGCCGTAGTACTGGCGGCGCTCGGAGTGGCCCAGGATGGTCCACTGGCAGCCGACGGCCTTGAGCATCTCGGCGGAGACTTCGCCGGTGTAGGCGCCCTTGACGTGGTCGGCGCAGTTCTGGGCGGAGAGCTCCACCTTGGTGCCTTCGAGCTGCTTGCCGCAGCCGCACAGGTGGGTGAACGGCGGGGCGATGATGAGGCCGACGCCGGCCGGGACTTCCGCGGCGCGGGCCGCCACGGCCTTCGCCAGATCGATACCATCAGGTCTGGTCGTATTCATCTTCCAGTTGCCTGCAACGATTTTCTTTCTCATATATAAATAATTAATAGTTAATCCTTTGTCCGCTCTGCAGCCAGCAGCCACCTGCCCCGCAAAACTTCGCTTCGCTCATCCCTCCCACTGCTTCGCAGCGGGCCCCTCCCATTTACGAGGCCATGGGTGGCCACGGTTTTGCCGGGGCAGTGGCTGCATGGCATTTGCAGAGCGTACAAATTTACTAAAATATCACTAAATTTGCAGACTTAATAGTGTCGAATCGATGAAGAATTTTGTTGAAGAGCTGAAATGGCGCGGCATGATCCAGGATATCATGCCCGGAACGGAAGAGAAATTGATGGAAGGCCCGCAGGCGGCGTACGTCGGGATCGACCCGACGGCG
>JAGCYX010000017.1 GCA_017960585.1 Bacteroidales bacterium | reverse complement strand
GCCCGTCCAATAGTCATTCCGGGCCTGACCCGGAATCTCGTCCCAAGCCCCGGAAACTGACGTGGAAAGAACAGCGGGAGCTGGAGGCGATCGAGGCGGAGCTGCCGCAACTCGAGGCAGAGAAAGCGGAGCTGGAGGCGAAGATGAGCAGCGGCACCCTCCCCTACGCCGAACTCCAGGCTGCCTCCGAGCGCATCCAGCAGCTGATAGACGAAATCAGCCAGCGCGAAGAACGCTGGCTCGAACTCTCGGATTAAAGGATATTCATCGACTGCTCGCGGATCTTCTCGAGCTCGTCCTTCATGCGGACGACGAGTTTCTGGATTTCCGCGTGGTTGGCCTTGGAGCCGGTAGTGTTGATCTCCCGGCCCATCTCCTGGATGATGAAGCCCAGTTTGCGGCCCGGCGCGGCCTCGCCGTCGATGGTGTCCATGAAGTACTTGCAGTGCTGGCGCAGGCGGACCTTCTCCTCGTTGATGTCCAGCTTCTCCAGGTAGAAGATCATCTCCTGCTCGAAGCGCTCCTTGTCCAGCTTGACCTGCAGGTCCTCGGCGGCCTTGCAGATGCGCTCGCGCACCGCCTGCAGGCGCTCCGTCTCGTGGCTCTCGACCTCGTCGTAGAGGGCCAGGATGTTCTTCACCCGGCCGGTGACGTCGGTGTAGAGCGCGGCGCCCTCGCGGCTGCGGAAGGCGTCCAGCGCCGCCAGCGCCTCGTTCAGCGCCGCGGCCACCGCCGGCCATTCCGCCTCGGGAATCGTCTCCTGCTTCCCACCCTCGAAGACGTCGGGAAAGCGCAGGATCGCCTGGAGGTACTCCTCCTTGGGCATGGCGATGCCGACCTTGCAGCCGATGGCGTGGATCTGCCGGAAGTAGTTCTCCACCAGCGCCGCGTCGATCTGGCGCGCGGCCGCCCCGGCCTTGGGCTCGAAGGTCAGCAGCAGGTCCACGGTGCCGCGCTGAAGCGCCTCGGTGAGGGTCTTGCGGACTTCCAGCTCCTTGTCCTTGGGCAGGAGGGAGGACTTGATGTTGATGTCGCAGTTCTTTCCGTTGAGGGTGCGGATCTCGAGCGTGAGGCGCCCGGTGGAGAGTTCGGCAATGCCTTTGCCGTAGCCGGTCATGGATTTTATCATCGTCGCAGTCTTTTTTGACTCGCAAATTTACGGATTTATTCGTAATTTTGCGCGATTTAGTGATTAGAGACGACTTATGGAAGAGAACGAGAAGAAACTCAATTTCCTCGAAGAGATTATCGAAGACGACCTCCGGACCGGCAAGGTGCCGTCCATCCTGACCCGCTTCCCGCCGGAGCCGAACGGCTACCTGCACCTCGGGCACGCCAAGTCCCTGTGCATCAACTTCGGCCTCGCGATGAAGTACGGCGGCAAGACCAACCTCCGCTACGACGACACCAACCCCGTCAAAGAGGATACCGAATACGTGGACGCCATCAAGGAGGACATCAAGTGGCTGGGCTTCCAGTGGGAGAAGGAGTGCTACGCCTCCGACTACTTCGACCAGCTCTACGCCTGGGCGGAGCAGTTGATCGAGCGCGGCCTGGCCTACGTGGACGACCAGACCCAGGAGGAGATCTCCAAGGGCCGCGGCACCGTGGACAAGCCCGGTCTCGAGAGCCCCTACCGCAACCGCAGCGTCGAGGAGAACCTGCGCCTCTTCCGCGAGATGCGCGACGGCAAATACGCCGACGGCGAGAAGGTGCTGCGCGCCAAGATCGATATGGCGCACCCGAATATGATGATGCGCGACCCGCTCCTGTACCGGATCAAGCACGCCTCCCACCACCGCACCGGCGACAAGTGGTGCATCTACCCGATGTACGATTTCACGCACGGCCAGTGCGACTCCATCGAGCACATCACGCACTCCATCTGCACGCTCGAGTTCGACGTGCACCGTCCGCTCTACGACTGGTTCATCGAGACGCTCGGGATCTACCCGTCCCACCAATATGAATTCGCCCGCCTGAACCTCACCTACACCCTGATGAGCAAGCGCAAGCTGCTGGAACTCGTGCAGAAAGGCCTCGTGGCCGGCTGGGACGATCCGCGGATGCCGACGCTCTGCGGTGTGCGCCGCCGCGGCTACACGGCCGACGCCCTCAAGATGTTCTGCGACAAGATCGGCGTCAGCAAGCGCGACCAGCTGATGGACATCCAGCTGCTGGAGTGGTGCGTGCGCCAGGACCTCAACGCCCGCGCGAACCGCTATATGGTGGTCCAGGACCCGCTGAAGGTGAAGATCACCAACTGGCCGGAAGGCCTCGTGGAGTGGTACGACTGCCCGCTGAACCCGGCCGAGCCGGAGGGCGCGACCCGCAAGGTGCCCTTCACGGGCGAACTGTGGATCGAGCGCGCCGACTTCATGGAGGACGCCCCGAACAAGTTCTTCCGCCTCAAACCGGACGGCGAAGTGCGGCTCAAGTACACCTATATCATCAAGTGCGAGAAGGTCGTCAAGGACGCCGAAGGCAACATCGTGGAGCTGGAGTGCAGCTATGACCCGACTACGAAGCCGGGTGGCGGCGAATGGCGCTCCGTCAAGGGCACCATCCACTGGGTCTCCTGCGCCCACGCCAAGGAGCTCGAGCTGCGCAACTACGACCGCCTCTTCACCCTGGCCGATATGAGCCAGGTGCCTGAGGACAAGGACTATAAGGATTATCTGAATCCCGAATCGCTGGTGATGGGCCGCGGCCTCGCGGAGCCCGCCCTGCTGGACGACGCCTCCGGCATCGCCGTGCAGTTCGAGCGCACCGGCTACTACGTCAAGGACGCCGACTCCACCCCGGAGAAGCCGGTCTTCAATAAGACCGTGTCCCTGAAGGATTCCTATAAGCCGGAATAGGTAGCCGTTTTTCGCAACCTGCTAGTTAATAGCGTATTACAGAATGAACCCGCATCAAAACGTGCGGGTTCATTCTGTAAGTAATTGCCTGCAAGGAACTTGCAGAAAACGGCCACCTATGCCCTACGAAGCGGGCTGGGCGGGAGCGGCGGGCTTGGGAGCCTCGACCGGCTTCGGCGCTGCGGCTGCCACGGGCTTCGGCGCTGCGGCGGCCACGGGCTTCGGGGCCGGGGCAGCGGGCTTCACGGCCGCGGGCTTCGAAGCGGCGGCGGGAGCGGCCGACTTCTTCACCAGCGTGGCGACGAGCTGGTCGTACTCCTGCTCCGAGATCATCTTGAAGGAACCGTTGATCTGGGCGCCCATCTCCACCTGGATGCGGCGGACGTGGATGTTGCCGTTGACAACCGAAGAACTCTTCAGCGAAAGCGTGTCTCTGACGAAGATGTCTCCGTCCATCTTGCCCCAGAAATCGATGGTCGTACCGAACAACTTGCCGGACAGGCGGGCGGACTCGCCCACCACCGCCTTGCCTTCGGTGTATAAGGTACCATCCACCTGTCCGTCCACGCGGATGTCGGTGGAGGAGCACAGATCGCCCTTGATGCTTGCGCCCTGGGAAATCCGGCTGACGTCGTTAACGTTCTGTTCCACTGTCTTGACGGGTTTATTGTTCAAATTGATGTTCATGGCTTATACGGTTTAGACCAGGCCTTTGCCGTGGCATTGTTTGTACTTCTTGCCGCTGCCGCACGGGCAGGGATCGTTGCGTCCCACCTGCTTGTCCACCTTCACAGGCGCGTTGGTCTTCTGCTCACCGTTGGTGGTCAGGTCGCTGTGGCGCGTCTGGTAGCGGGACATGTCGGTCTTCGGCCGGACGGCGCGCTGCGGCTGCTGCGGGCGGTCCTGCAGCGGCACGAAGGCCTTGAAGAGGAAGGACAGCACATCCTGGTTCAGCGTCTCGAGCATCGAGGCGAAGAGGTTGTAGCTCTCCAGCTTGTAGACCACCACCGGATCCTTCTGCTCGTAAGAGGCGTTCTGGACGCTCTGCTTGAGGTCGTCCATCTCGCGGAGATGCTCCTTCCAGTGCTCGTCGATCTGGTAGAGGATGATATTCTTGCTCAGCGTCTTGGCGATCTCGCGGCCCTCGGAATTGTAGGCCCGCTCGAGGTTCACCGACAGGGTCATCTGCTTGCGGCCGTCGGAGATGGGGATGGCGATGTTCTGGTACATCGTGCCCTGCTTCTCGAACACGTCCTTGATGATCGGGTTCAGGCGCTCCACCAGGGTTTCCATCCTGCGGCGGTACACCTCCTGCATATGCTCCACGAGGCGGTTCTCGATCTCCGCCGGCTTCGCCCGTTCGTAGGTCTCGGCGTCCAGGCCGGAATCGATCGAGAGCTGGGCCATCAACGAGACCTCGAACTCCTCGAACGGAAGGCCCTTGCTGCGGTCCACGAAGAGCGCGGCAGTGTCCTTCATCATATTCTGGAGGTCGATCTCCACCTTCTCGCCGCTGATGGCGTTGCGCCGGCGGGAGTAGATGGCCTCGCGCTGATAGTTCATCACGTCGTCGTATTCGAGCAGGCGCTTGCGGATGCCGAAGTTGTTC
>JAGCYX010000016.1 GCA_017960585.1 Bacteroidales bacterium | reverse complement strand
CTGCGGGAGGACCTGCGCTGGGCCGAGCTGGGCAGCAAGGGCGCGGCCCGGCTGGCGGCCACGCTGACCGCCGACGCCTACCCCGTCGCCGGCCGCGCCCGCTTCAAGGAAGAGTTCGTGACCTGCGGGGGCGTGGCGCTCTCCGGGATCAATCTGAATACCCTGGAATCGAAGGTCCGCCCCGGGCTCTATTTCGCCGGGGAGGTGCTGGACGTGGATGCCGTGACGGGCGGGTTCAACCTGCAGGCGGCGTGGAGCACGGCGGCGGTGGTGGCGCAAGCGGTGGTCGGGGATGACGGTTAATCCAAGAATTTGTGTATATTTGCATGTTGTACTAAAAATCTAACCGTACAGAATGAAAAAAATACTGAACGAACTCTGCGCAAAGGACAAGCGCGCAGAAGAGGCCAAGGCTGCGGGTATCTACCCCTATTATCGCCCCATTTCCTCCGGTCAGGACCCCGTCGTCACCATGGCTGACGGCAGCAAGGTCCTGATGTTCGGCTCCAATTCCTATCTCGGACTTTCCGACGACCCCCGCCTCAAGGAGGCCGCCATCAAAGCAATAGAAAAATACGGCACCAGCTGCTCCGGCAGCCGCTTCCTCAACGGCACCCTCGATCTTCACGAGGAGCTGGAGGCGAAGCTCGCGAAGTTCGTGGGCAAGCAGGAAGCCGTGACCTACAGCACCGGCTTCCAGGTGAACCTGGGCGTCGTGGGCTGCCTCGGTTTCCGCGGCGGATTCATCTTCCTGGACGCCCTGGACCACGCCTGCATCATCGACGGCAGCCGCCTGAGCTTCAGCGAGGTGCGCAAGTTCCGCCACAACGACATGGGCGATCTGGAGAAGAAGCTCTGGCTCACCCCGAGGAGCGCTCCGAAGCTCATCGTGGTGGACGGCGTGTACTCCATGGAAGGCGACATCGCCCCGCTGCCCGAGATCGTGGCGCTGGCCAAGAAGTACAAGGCCGCCGTGATGGTGGACGACGCCCACGGCCTCGGCGTGATCGGCGAGAACGGTTCCGGCACCGCCAGCCACTTCGGCCTGACCAAGGAGACCGACCTCATCATGGGAACCTTCTCCAAGAGCTTCGGCTCGCTGGGCGGCTTCATCGCCGGCGACCGCGAAGTCATCGAATACCTCAAGCACAATTCCCGTTCGCTGATCTTCAGCGCCTCCATGACCCCGGCCGCCGTGGCCGCCGCCAGCAAGGCCCTGGACATCATGATCGAAGAGCCGGAGCGCCGCGAGAACCTCTGGAAGGTGACCCGCCACGCGCAGGAGGCCTTCAAGAAGGCGGGCTTCGACACGGGCCACACCCAGAGCCCGATCATCCCGCTCTTCGTGCGCGACACCATCAAGGCCATGACCATCGTCCCCAAGGCGTACGAGGCCGGCGTGTTCATCACTCCGGTCATCGCCCCGGCCGTGCCGGAGAAGGACGTGCTCATCCGCTTCGCCCTTATGGCCACCCACACCACCGAGCAGGTGGACGAGGCCGTGGAGAAGCTGACCAAGATCTTCCGCGAGCTCGACATCATTAAATAGATAACCCTATGGTCATCCTCATCACCGGCATCACCTCCGGCTTCGGCAAGGCGATGGCCGAGCGGCTCAGTGCCGACGGCCACAAAGTCTATGGCACCCACCGCAAGGCGACGGACTTCCTGCCCGGCGTCACCTACATCAAGGCGGACGCCCAGAACGCCGAGGACTGCGAGGCGGCGGTGAAGCAGGTCGTCGACGCCGAAGGGCGCATCGACGTGTTCATCAACAACGCCGGCATGGGCATCGGCGGGCCGCTGGAGTTCTCCTCGCTGGAGGACGCGCAGCGCCAGATGGACATCAACTGGATGGGGATGGTGCGTTTCCTGCACTACGTGCTGCCCGTGATGCGGCAGCAGGGCGGGGGCAAAATCCTCTGCTTCAGCTCGATCGGAGGCCTGATGGGTCTTCCGTTCCAGGGGCTCTATTCCGCGTCGAAATTCGCCATCGAGGGCTATTGCGAGGCTCTGCGCCTGGAGACGAAGGCCTTCGGCATCCAGGTGGTCGTGATCGAGCCGGGCGACTTCGCCACCTCCTTCACGGCGCAGCGCAAGAGCGTGGCGGATCCGCAGGCGTACGAGGTCTACAAGACCTATGCGAAGTCGCTGGCGAGCATCGAGAAGGACGAGACGACGGGGCTGAAGCCGGAGTACCTGGCCGGGAAGATCGCGAAGATCGTCACGAAGAAGCGGCCGCGCTACCACTACATCATCTCGACGCTGGAGCAGCGCCTCTCCGTGACGCTCAAGAAGCTGCTGCCGCCGAGCTGGTTCGCGGCGATTCTTGGGTCGTACTATAAGTTGTAATTATTCCAGCCACTTCAGGAAATCATCCACGCGGGCACGGGAGACCGTGGGCTCGAAGGGCGGGTTGGGCTGCAGGTCCAGCCGCAGGCGGCCGCTGAAGTGGCGGCTGACGCTGCGCACGGAGCGGCGCGAGACGATGGCGCCGCGCGCGATGCGGAAGAAGGCCTCGGGGTCGAGTTCCTCTTCCAGAGAGTCCATCGTGCTCTCGATGAGATAGCGCTTCCCCTCGTCGGTCAGCAGATAGTTGGACTTCTCCTCGGAGAAGAAACTCGCGATGGCGTCCGTCCGGACGGGGATGATCTGCTCCCCGACATACACGATGAAACGCTCCTTATACTCCTTCTTCGGCGCCGCGATGGCGGCCAGCAGCTTCTCCACGTCCAAGCCGTTCCCGGCGCCCGTCCGCTCGCGGCAGCGGTCCACCGCGCGCTTCAGCGCGTCCTCCCCGATGGGCTTCAGCAGGTAGTCGACGCTCCCGGCCTCGAAGGCCTTGAGGGCGTAGGAGTCGTAGGCGGTGGTCATGATGACCCGCGCCTTCACGGGGACTTTCCGGAAGATCTCAAAGCACTCGCCATCAGCGAGTTCCACGTCCATAAAGACGACATCTAAGGGGGGGTCGGCTGCCAGGTAGGCGACGGTTTCCGCCACGGAGGCGGTGCACTGCACCACCTCGATGTCGGGGAAGTGCGTCTTCAGCAGGCGGGCGAGCTGGGCCTGCGCCATTCTTTCGTCTTCAACAATCAGGGCTTTCATCATAGGAGCGGAAGGGTGACGGTGTAGCGGTGTTCGTCCTTCAGGATGGAAATGGCTTGTCCGGAGAGATCCTGGTACTGCTGCCGGATGTATTGGAGACCCAGCCCGGTGGACGCCGGGCGGTGGGTGATCTTGGGGATGCGGTTGTTGGTCACGACCAGGCGGTCGTCCTCCACCCGCACCTCCACGCGGAGCGGGTTGGCGGGCTGGACGGCGTTGTGCTTGGTGGCATTCTCGATGAGCAGCTGCACGGCGCAGGGCACGACCGAGCGCGACAGCGCCTCTTCGGGGATGTCCACCCCGATCTCCAGGCCCTCCGGAAAGCGGACCTTCAGCAGGTCTACGTACTGCGCCACGAAGTCCATCTCGTCGCGCAGGCGGACGGTGGACTCGTCCTCGCTCTTGATCATATAGCGGTACACCTCCGCGAGTTTGTGGGTGTAGCGGCTGGCGTCTTCGCGCGGCTGCTCCTGGATGAGGTAATCCAGCACGTTGAGCGAGTTGAACAGGAAATGCGGGTTAACCTGCTGCTTGAGGGCGTGGTAGCGGAACTGCGCCTGGTGGGCCTTCTCGGACGCCGCCATCGCGCGCCGCTGCAGGCGCAGGGCGTACTCGGCCATCACGACCACCACGGCGAGGGTCAGGGAGTAGTCGAGCAGCAGCGTGACGGCGGTGTTGCGCCCCTCCCAGCGCTCGGAGAAGAGCAGCAGGATGGCCAGGCGCGTGACGAGGATGAGCACGAAGGCGATCAGCAGCCAGGTCAGCGAGGCGGCCATCTGTTCCTGGGCCGCCGGATGCCGGCGGGCGTAACTGCGGGCGATGAGGAGCATCGCCCAGCCGATGATCTCCGTGCACAGGAAGGTGGAAAGGGGATAGATGATCAGCGGCGAGTCGGTGAAACTGTCGATCAGCCAGGCCGTGCCGCGACCGAGCAGCACGCCGACAATGTTGACCACCAGCACGGAGATGGCCATCATATAGCCGCTGACCCGGCATTGGAGACAGAGCAGCACGACCATCAGCATCGTCAGCAGCGTGAGCATCATATCGTCCGCCAGGCCGAGGAGGCGGCAACCCAGCGCGACGGCCGCGTGCAGGAGCGCGAAGCCGTGGATAATCCATCCTTCTTTTGAAATCTTCATAAAATCAAAAGGCAAGATAATAAAATTTCTTGCGAATCCGACCATTCATCCCCATAATTCTACCATTCGTCCCATTTCATTTTTTCGCGCGTATAAGAATGTTTTACTTTGCAGCGACGACATTGACACTGAAATGCAAACCAAACAGCTCACTTTCTGGCAGATGTGGAATCTCAGCTTCGGATTTTTCGGAGTGCAGATCGCCTATGCCCTGCAGAGCGCCAACATCAGCCGCATTTTCGCAACACTCGGTGCGGACCCGCACCAACTCAGTTTCTTCTGGATCCTGCCCCCGCTGATGGGTATGATCGTCCAGCCGCTCATCGGCAAATATTCCGACCGCACCTGGTGCACCATGGGACGCCGCAAGCCGTATCTGCTCGTGGGCGCCCTCGTGGCCGTCCTGGTGATGATCTTCCTGCCGAACGCCGGCAGCCTCAATTTCAGCAGCCGCCTGCTGCTGGGCCTGAACGGCGCCATGTGGTTCGGACTCTTCTCGCTGATCTTCCTCGACACCTCCATCAACGTGGCTATGCAGCCCTTCAAGATGATGGTCGGCGATATGGTGACCGAGGAGCAGAAAGCGAAGGCCTACTCCATCCAGTCGCTGCTGTGCAACGCCGGCAGCCTGGTGGGCTACCTCTTCCCGATCTTCTTCACCTGGATCGGCATCGCCAACACCGCCCCGAAGGGCGTAATCCCGCCCTCGGTGGTGTGGAGTTTCTACGGCGGCGCCCTGATCCTGATCCTCTGCGTGCTGTACACCTTCGCGAAGGTGAAGGAGATGCCGCCGGCAGAGTACGCCGCGTTCCACGGCATCGACCCGCAGAAGCAGGCGGCCGAGGAGCAGAACAAGCCCGGCCTGCTGAAGCTCCTGCTTCACGCGCCGAAGACCTTCTGGACCGTGGGCCTGGTGCAGTTCTTCTGCTGGGCCGCGTTCATGTATATGTGGACCTACACCAACGGCGCCATCGCCGCCAACTGCTGGAATACGACCGACACCGCTTCCGCGGGCTACCAGGCCGCCGGCAACTGGGTGGGGGTCGTGTTCGCCGTGCAGGCGGTGGGTTCCATCCTCTGGGCCATCGTGCTGCCGAAATTCAAGTCCCTGAGGCTCGCGTACGTGGTGAGCCTGCTCATCGGCGCGGCCGGATTCATCTCCGTCGCGTTCGTCCATAACCAGTACCTGCTGTTCGTCTCCTACTTCCTCATCGGCGCAGCCTGGGCCGCGATGCTCGCCCTGCCCTTCACGCTGCTGACCAATGCGCTGAGCGGGGAGCATATGGGCAGTTATCTGGGTCTCTTCAACTGCACCATCTGCCTGCCGCAGATCGTGGCGGCGGCCCTGGGCGGCGTAGTCCTGAAACTCGTGGGCGGCGTGCAGGCCAACATGCTCGTGGTAGCGGGCGTGCTGCTCGTCTGCGGCTCCGTGGCCGTGGCGCTCGTACAGACCAGGAAAAAATAATCCTTATAATACTAACCATTCTCTAAGATGAAAAAAATCTTATCCATCCTTACGGTCATCGCGCTCTCGGGCGTGATGTCCCTCACCGCGAGCGCGCAAGGCTTCGCGGTCCGGGGCGTGGTTGTCGACGAGATGGGTCCGGTGATTGGCGCGGCTGTCCTCGAGGCAGGCACGACCAACGGCGCCGTGACCGACCTGGACGGCAACTTCTCCATCAGGGTGTCTTCTCCCGATGCCACCGTCGAGGTGAGCTGCATCGGCTACACCACGCAGACTTTCAAGGCTTCTGCGATGCCTTCCACCATCACCCTCCACGAGGACAATGAGTTCCTGGACGAGGTCGTGGTGATCGGCTACGGCACCGTCAAGAAGAGCGATCTCACCGGTTCCGTCGCGACCGTGAAGGCCGACGAGATTAACCGCGGCGCCGTCTCCTCCCCGGAGCAGCTGCTCATGGGTAAGGTGGCCGGCCTCCTCGTGACGCCGGCGACCGGCCAGCCGGGCGCTTCCGCCACCATCCGTATCCGCGGCGCTGCGTCCCTGAACGCTTCCAACGATCCGCTCATCGTCATCGACGGCGTGCCGATCACCAGCGACGGCGGCGCCGGCATGGGCAACCCGCTCGCTTCGGTCAACCCCAACGACATCGAGAGCTACTCCGTGCTGAAGGACGCCTCCGCGACCGCCATCTACGGTTCCCGCGCTTCCAACGGCGTTATCATCATCACGACCAAGAAAGGCACTGGCAACAAGCTGAAGGTCAACTACAACGGCAGCATCTCCGCCAAGCAGAACTATCAGTTCTTCGACACGATGAGCGGTGACGAGTTTGCGGCTTATGTCCGCAAGACCTATCCTTCCGTCGCCGATCTGCTCGGCTATAACGGAACGATCTACAACACCGACTGGCAGAAGGAGATCTACCGCCTGGCCATCAACACCGACCACAACCTCAGCCTATACGGCGGCGGCAAGGTTCCGTTCCGCGTGAGCCTCGGCTACAACCTCGACCAGGCTACGGTCAAGGTCGGCGACAACCAGCGCGCCAACGTGGACGTCAGCCTCTCCCCGAAGCTGCTGGACAATCATCTGAGCATCAACGCCAACGCCAAGGGCATCTACCAGCGGACCAACTGGGCCAACGGCGGCGCCATCGGTAACGCCCTCTCCTTCGACCCGACCAAGCCGACGCACTTCGCAGACGGCACGATCTGGAACTGGTACGGCGCCACCGGCGACCCGAACACGATGGCCTCCGTGAACCCGCTTTCCAACCTCTATGAGTACACGGACTTCAACCAGACGCTCCGCTCCATCGGCAACCTGCAGGTGGACTACAAGATCCACGGGTTCGAGGACCTGCGCGTCAACGTCAACGTCGGTTATGACGTGGCCAAGACGGAAGGCTACCACTACAACCTGATCGGTTCCCGTTCCGCCAGGGCGTCCAGCCCCGACCTCGCCACCCAGTACACCAACTTCAACAGCAACACGGTGCTCGAGGCCTATGCCGACTACTCGCACGATTTCGGCGGATCCAACCTGGACGTGATGGCCGGTTACTCCTGGCAGCACAACTACGTCCGGTACGAGAACACGACCTACCGCAACGTGGAGCCGCGCTGGG
Organism: Bacteroidales bacterium; assembly: GCA_017960585.1. GTDB lineage: Bacteria > Bacteroidota > Bacteroidia > Bacteroidales > UBA932 > Cryptobacteroides. The sequence continues at coordinate 14,190 of JAGCYX010000016.1, read as the reverse complement.
AGCAGAAAGACATCTACTCTCCGCTGGTGACCGACCAGAAGGAATACTATCTGATCTCCTTCTTCGGCCGCGCCAACTACAACATCGCGGACAAGTACCTGTTCACCCTCACCGTCCGTGAGGATGCGTCTTCCCGTTTCAGCCCGAAGAACCGCTGGGGTCTGTTCCCCTCCGCCGCCTTCGCCTGGAATATCAAGAACGAGAATTTCCTGAAACATTTCGAGCCGATCGCCCAGTTGAAACTCCGCCTCGGATGGGGCCGCACCGGCCAGCAGGATCTCGGCGGCGAGTACTACCCGTACCTGGCCCGCTACACCTACAGCACTTCCCAGAACATGCTCTACGACATGGGTAACGGACAGCGCTATAACACCTTCTCCCCGCAGGCCTACAATCCGAACCTGAAGTGGGAAACCACGGAGACCTACAACGTCGGTATCGACTTCGCCACGAAGGGCGAGCGCCTGACCGGCAGCGTCGAAGCCTACTACCGCTACACCTACGACCTGCTCAACAGCGTGAGCGCGCCGCTCGGCACCAACTTCTCCAACTATATCCTGTCCAACATCGGCAGCATGGTCAACAAGGGTATCGAGCTGAATCTCAACTACAACATCATCGAGACCCGCGACTGGCACTGGAGCGTGGGCGGCAACGTCACCTTCCAGGATGTCAAGATCAAGCAGCTGACCGACTTCGACGAGGATTATCCCGGCGTGCACGTCGGCCAGACCATGGGTTCCAACGAAGGCTACAGCTCCCTGTACAAGACGGGATATGCTCCTTACACCTACTATCTCTACCAGCAGGTGTACGATCAGGACGGCCATCCAATCATGAACATGCTGGTGGACCGCAGCAAGAACGGCAGCATCGGCGAGGAAGACCGTTACCTGACCGGGAAGAGCGCCACGCCGTGGATGTACTACGGCATCAACACGCACGTGAGCTACAAGAACTGGGACTTCTCCATCAACGGTCACGGTTCCGTCGGCAACTACGCCCTCAACAAGGTCCGCAAGGGATATTCCTATTCCTACGGCCTGATGGACCAATACGCCAAGGCTTATCTCAACAACCTGAACAGTCGCTTCCTGTATGACGACTGGACCTACGTGATGTCCACGCAGCAGGATTACTCCGATCTCTGGCTGGAGAACGCCTCCTTCTTCAAGATCGACGACATCAACATCGGCTACACCTTCCAGCTCGGCAAGAAGTGGATCGAATCCGTCCGCGTGGCCGGTTCCGTCCAGAATGTCGTCACCTTCACCAAATACTCCGGCCTGGATCCGGAACTTCCGTCCGTCGACGGCGTGGACAACAACTTCATGCCGCGTCCGAGACTCTTCACCCTTCGTCTGAATGTCAACTTCTAATCCGGAACAGAGATGAAAAAGATTTACAATATCCTTGTTGCGGGTATCGCATCCCTCTCGCTGGTCTCCTGCATCGGAAACCTGAACACGCTTCCGCTCAACGACTACGACGCCACCTCCGAGGCCGCCTATGTCAGCGAAGCCAGCTACCTCAGCGGACTTGCGTACATCAACGCCTACTATAACTTCGTCAGCCAGAATGACGCCGGTGCGTCCGACCTGAGCTTCGACGACGCCGGCCAGAGCGAACTGATCCGCCAGTGGCTGGTTCTCAACGACGTGCCGACCAGCTCCCTGGATATCGGCTGGGGCGACTCCTACATCGCTCCGCTGGAGACCCACACCTGGAACACGTCCGACAACAATGCCATCATCGCCGTCTATACGCGCTGCATGAAGGGTATCGCCCTGGTCAACGAGTACCTGCTCCAGACCACGGACGAGAAGCTCGCCGCCCGCGGCCACGAGGCCTTCGCGGCTTCGATCGCCCAGTACCGGGCCGAGGCACGCTTCCACCGGGCCATGTTCTACTACATCCTGATGGATGAATTCGGCAATCCGCCGTTCGCCAAGGAGGAGAACATCGGTGGAGAGTTGCCGCAGCAGATTTCCCGCAAGGATCTGTTCGAATGGCTGGAGACCGAGCTGCTGGACCTGGTGTCCGACGCTTCCGCCATGCCGGCCAAGGGCGCCGTCGCCTATCCGCGTCCGACCAAGGACGCTGCCAAGGCGCTGCTCGCCCGCATGTACCTGAACGCCGAGGTCTACACCGGCACCGCCCGCTGGGCCGACGCCAAGACCTACGCCAAGCAGGTCATCGACAACGGCTACTCCCTGCACCCCAACTACCGTGAGCTCTTTATGCTGGACAACGGCCAGACCTGCGGAAACGACGAGTTCATCTTCGCCGTCGAGTACGATGTGGCCAAGGCCCAGAGCTGGGGCGGCACCACCACCCTGAACAACGCCTCCTTCGACGACGGCATGAACAAGGCTGTCGCCACCCACCTGGGCATTACGGAAGTCGACTACGTCTCCGCCGATACCTGGAACGGCTACCACATCGATCCGGCGTTCGCCGAGAGCAACTTCGAACTGAAGAACGTGAAGTGGAACGGAAACGGCCTGGGCTACGACACCGCCAACAGCGACAAGCGTCTCTTCCTCTACAATGCCGGCGCCGACGCCGAGAACTACTCCCGCACGGTTTCTACCTCCGGGTGGCGCTGCTGGAAGTGGGCTTACACCTATTCCGACGGCACCCTCTTCAAGCGCGGCGGTGACGAAAGCGCCGACTGGAAGCTCTCCAGCGCCGACTTCGCCATCTTCCGTCTCCCGGAAATGTACTACATCTACGCCGAGTCCGACGCCCGCCTGAACGGCGGCAGCACCTCCGACGCCACGGCGATCGGCTACATCAAGGCCCTCCGCACCCGTGCCGGCCTGAGCGCTCCCGGTTCTTCCATGACCGTGGAGTACATCCTCAAGGACAAGGCCGCCGAGTATCTCTGGGAAGGCCAGCGCCGCCAGGACGAGATCCGTCTGGGCATCTTCGACAGCGATCCTAACCGGAGCATCTATCCGATTCTCGAGTCCGACCGGTCCGCCAACCCGAACCTTAAGCAGAATCCCGGCTATTAATCGATACGACCATGAAAAAAGTATTTTCCATACTCTTCGCAGGTCTTCTGGCCCTGGGCTCCGTCTCTTGCGTGAAGGAGCAGCTCGCCACCTTTGATCTGTCCCATTCGACCGCGCCTGTCCTCCAACAGGTTGAACAGACCGAGAAGGCGATTACGGTCTACTTCCAGCCCGCCGTCTTCAATGTCGGCTTCAACCAGCAGATGCCGGTCAACTACTCCCTGATCCTGACTTCCCTCAACGGGAATGCGGTGAACCTCAAGGTCCCTGCTTCCATCAAGGATAACGTCGCCACCATTTCCATCGCCGCCCTGAGCAAGATGCTCATCGCACAGGGCCTGACAGAAGGGTCGACGGCCAACCTGGAGATCACCCTCCGTGCACTTATGCAGGGTGCCACCGCCGATGTTTCCGGCGGCGCACTGGACGCAGAGCAGTATATCTCCATTCCGGGTTACGAAATCGTCATCCCGGCGTCCAATCCCTGGGTCGGCTTCGACGACATCTCCGCCTGGAGCCTCATCGGCGCCATCGAGAGCGTCGGCATGAACTGGAATGACGACATCGTGATGTTCACCAACGGCAGCCAGCACGTGGCCCGCGCCGTTAAACTCTCCGCCTCCGACCAGTTCAAGTTCCGCAAGGACAAGGCTTGGGGCGAGAACTACGGCGCCGAGGGTGACGTGGATCCGTTCGTGGTCTCCCTGGACACCGCCTATCCCGCCAAGGGCGGCGGCAAGAACCTCGCTGTGCCTGCAGACGGCGTCTATGACCTTTTGCTGGACACGGATGCCGAGACCTTCACCATTTACGAGGCCTACATTACCTATCCGGGCTTCGACGAGAGCTCCCCGTGGAGCGTGATCGGCTCCGTCGCCAGCTTCGAGATGAACTGGGACAAGGATATCGCCATGATCACCGACGGCGAGTGGCACGTGGCCGAGGGTGTGACCCTGACCACCTCCGACCAGTTCAAGTTCCGCAAGGACCAGGCCTGGGGTGAGAATTTCGGCGCCGAAGGCAGCGACGAGCCCTTCGTGGTTACGCTCGATACCGAGTATCCGGCGTCCGCCGGCGGCAAGAACCTCGGTGTTCCCGCCGACGGTATCTATGACCTGCTCGTGAATCCGGAAGCCAAGCTCTTCAAGGTAGTCGAGACCCTGGGCGGCAAGAGCGGCCTGGTGGGCGGCGACGAGCCTGAACCCGAACCGGAACCGGAGATTATTGAAAACGCCTGGGCGCTGATTGGCGCCGTGGACGGAACCTCCTGGGACAAGGACTTCTACATGACCGAGAGCGAAGGCATCTGGACCAGCCCCGCCGTTCATTTTGCAGAGAATGCCGAGTTCAAGCTCCGTTTCAACAACAGCTGGGCGGACGAAGACTGCGTGGGTGCTGCCGAAGAGGACTTCTATGCGACCCCCGGAACCGCTTTCACCGGTGCACATCCCGGCAAGAACATCAAGATCAAGGACGAAGGCGACTATCAGGTCGTGTTCGACCCCGCCACCCTGTCCATTACCGTCAACTCGATGACTAATCACTATTCGATCATCGGAGAAATCAACGGCAGTTCCTGGGACAAGGACTTCTACATGACCGAAGCAGACGGCGTCTGGACCAGCGAAGAAGTAACCATCAAGGGCGAGTTCAAAGTCCGCTTCAACAACAGCTGGGCGGATGCAGACGTTTATGGCCTGCCGGAAGGCGCCGAAATGAAAGTAAATGCCGAACTCGAGACCGCACAACCCGGCGGTAACTTCAAGGTCGAAGAAGGCAAGTACACCGTCAAATTCGACGCTTCCTCGAAGAAAGTCACGGTCATCCCGGACACGGCGGCCACGCCGGCCTGGTCCGTGATCGGCGACTTCAACGGCTGGGGCGCGGATGCCGTCATGACTCAGGTCGCCCCGGGCATCTGGGTCAGCGACGAGCTCGAGCTCACCGACGGCGGCTGGAAACTCCGCTACAACAGCGACTGGGACATCAACCGCGGTGGCGGCGCGCTGACCCAGCAGGGCGAGTTCACGGCTGCCTACCCGAACGGCGACAACCTCACGCTCGCGGGCAAGATGCGCGTGGTGTTCAACGAGAACAACCAGACCATCGGCACCCTCGGCTGGGGCGTCGTGGGCAAGGTCGCCTCGATCGACGGTTTCAGCTGGAACAACGATATTCCGATGAACCTCGCCGCCGACGGCAAGTGGTACAGCGTGCCTGTGAAGCTCTCCGAGGGCGACGAAATCAAGCTCCGCTGGGGCGCAGGCTGGGACACCAACCTCGGCCTCGTGAAGTTGGCTGACACCAAGGCGGAAGGAAGCGGCGACCAGAGCTTCGAACTCCAGGAAGACGGCTCCAACTTTGTGGTCACCCAGGAAGGCACCTATATGCTCGTCCTTGACCCGACCGCGAAGCTCCTCACCCTCAGCACCGACTTCTGGAGCCTGATCGGCGAATTCAACAGCTGGGCCGGCGACGTCTTCATGCTGCCTGACGGCTCCGGCAAGTGGTTCGCCTACAACCAGGAGATCTCCGGCGGCTGGAAGATCCGCAAGGGCGCCGACTGGACGGTCAGCGCGGGCGGTACCTATGCCGCAGCCGGCGAGGCGTTCGACGCTGTGACTGAAAATGGTCCCAACATTGCCGTGACCGACATGACCCGCTTCGATGTCGCCTATGACACCGCTGCCGGCAAGATCACGGTCAGCAAGCCCGTCAAATAGTACGGTTTTTGCAGCCTTTTTTCGGACCGGGGTCCCTGACCGGACCCCGGTTCGCCAATAACAAAACGATAACCGATATGAAGCGATTCCACCTCCTCGCCGGCCTCGCGCTGGCCGCCATTTGCCTCTTCTCCTGCGAGAAACCTCCGGTCGTTGGCGGCGACACGGACCAGAACTGGAGGCTGCAGGCCTCCACCACGAAGCTTTCGGGCATCACCTATCAGCTCAACGTCTACAGTTTCGCCGACAGCGACGGGGACGGCTGGGGCGACCTCAAGGGCATCACCCGGCACCTCGACTATCTCGACAGCCTGGGAGCGACGGCCCTCTGGCTCTCGCCGATCCACGATGCCATGTCGTACCACGGCTACAACGTGAACGACTACAACTCCGTCAACCCGAAACTGGGCACGGAGGCCGACCTCAAGGACCTGATCGACAAGGCGAAGGCAAAGAACATCGGCATCTATCTCGACTTCGTGCTCAACCACTCCGGCAAGGACAACGCCTGGTTCAAGACGGCGGTGTCGGATCCTAATAGCAAATATCGCGACTACTATGTCTTCTCCGACAAGCCCGGCGAATCCGTGACCGGCGGGATGGGCTCCTGGTATTCGGTCTCCGGCGGAGACCTCGGCTATCACGGCCTGCTGCATTTCAAGCTCGACGTCTCGACGGCGTCCCAGCCCAAACTTACTGTCACGCAGACCACGGAAGCCGCCCAGAGCGGCAACACCGACACGTCCGTCAAATGGTTCATCTACGAGAACAACGCCATCCGGATGTACAAGACGGGCAACAACGTCTACGAGATCACGCTCAACATCAACAACGACTGGGGCGTGCTGGTCAAGGACGACGCCTCGCAGTGGGGCGACCACAAATGGGGCGCCAAGGCGGGCGACCAGGTCGTCGAATTCGGCAAGCCGAAGACCCTGGTCAAAGGCGATGCCGCCAACGACATCACGTTCGGCGGAAGCAACCTGAAGTACTGGGCCAGTTTCGACTCGTCCATGCCCGACCTCTACTACGGCCCGTATGCCACGGCGTCCCAGTCCGCGGCTTTCAAGGACATGGTCGCCGCGGCAGACAAATGGATCAGGATGGGCGTCGCCGGCCTGCGCCTGGACGCCGTGATCTGGATCTACCAGAACAACACCGCCGCCAACGTGGCTTTCCTCAAGCAATGGTACGACCACTGCAACACGATCTGGAAGGCGAACGGCGGCAGCGGCGATTTCTATATGGTGGGCGAGGCCTGGTGCGACAACGCGGAGAAGATGGCGCCTTACTACGAAGGCCTGCCGTCGAACTTCAATTTCTATTATTGGTACACGCTCAAGGACCGTATCGCCAAAGGCAAAGGCAATGACTTCGCACAGACCGTGACCTATTTCCAGAACCTGTTCCGCAGCTACCGGAGCGACTTCATCGACGCCATCAAACTGACCAACCACGACGAGGACCGTGCCGCGAGCGACCTGGGCAAGAGCCTGGAGAAGGAAAAACTGGCCGCGGCCGTGCTCCTGACCTCGCCGGGCAAGCCCTTCATTTACCAGGGCGAGGAACTCGGCTATTGGGGCACGAAGGCCGGCGGCGATGAATACGTCCGCACCCCGATCAAGTGGACCAGGACCGGCTCAGTGCCGTCCACGGCCTTGAGCGGCAAAGTGGATAACGCGATGCTCAGCGCGGAAATCTCCGTGGAAGCGCAGGAGAAGGATCCCGCTTCGGTACTTCGCGTCTATCGCGATTTCGCCAAGGCCCGCAGCGCCTGGAAAGCGCTCGCCAAGGGCACGATGGAGGAAGTCACCAGTCCCAACCCGGCCGTGGCCCTGTGGAAGATGAGCTACGAGGGCCAGACCGTACTGGTGGTGCATAACTTCGGCGGGGGCGTGGCCTCGGCCAACGTGAACATCGACGTGAATCCGAATAAGCTCATCGTTTCCAACGGAGCCGTCTCCTTCAGCGGTTCGACCATCACCCTCGGCGCCTACGCCTCGGCCGTTTACCTGTTATGAAAAATTTGACCCTGCTCCTCCTGGCAGTCTTGCTGCTGCCGGGCGCCTGCGGCAAGAATCCGCCGCCCACGCCTGATCCGGATCCCGTGTCCGCCACCCTCGTCCGGGGCGCGGACATCAGCTGGGTCACGGAAATGGAGAGCCGGGGCTACAAGTTCTACAACGCCGCCGGACAGGAACGCGAATGCACCGCCCTGATGAAGGAACTCGGCTGCAACGCCATCCGGCTGCGCGTGTGGGTGAACCCGGCGAACGGCTGGAATGGCCAGGCCGACGTGGTGGAGAAAGCGAAGCGCGCGCAGGCGCTCGGCCTGAAGCTGCTGATCGACTTCCACTACAGCGACTCCTGGGCGGATCCCGGCCAGCAGACCGTGCCCGCCGCCTGGCAGGGGAAGGACGCGACCGCGATGGCTGTCGCCGTGAAGGAACACACGCAGGATGTCCTGCAGGCGCTCAAAGCCGCCGGTGTGGATGTGGCTTGGGTGCAGGTGGGCAACGAAACGACCAACGGCATGCTTTGGGAGAGTGGCAAGGTGGCCGGTTCGTCCGTCGGGCAGTTCGTGAACTATTTCCACGCCGGGCGGGAGGCCGTCCGCGCGGTATATCCCGATGCGCAGGTGGTCCTGCACCTGGACAACGGCTGGAAGCTGGACACGCTGAACTGGTTCCTGACCCTGATGAAGGGCAAGTCGCTGGACTACGACGTCCTGGGCCTGTCGCTCTATCCCTCCTACTGGGAGAACGGCGCCTATCCGGACTGGAAGCCGAAGGTGCAGCAGTTCGTCGCGAACCTTCCGACCCTGTACCAGAACTACGGCAAGCCCGTGATGCTGGTGGAGTTCGGTATGCCGGCGAGCCAGCCGGCGCAGGCCAGGGCCGCGCTGCAGTACCTGCTGGACAATACAAAAGATTACAACTATTTCCAGGGGGTTTTCCTCTGGGAGCCGGAGGCGGAACACGACCGCAACGGATATGACTACGGCGCCTTCTCCGGCGGCAAGCCGACCGCCGCGCTGGAGCCGTTTGCAGAATAAGATCCCCGATCAGGTCGGGGATGACGAAGTAACGTTAAGCATAAAATATGAGACGACTACTATCGATACTGACCCTGACCGTGCTGGCGCTCGCCTGCACGCAGAAGCCGGCGCAGCAGCCGGTCTCCGACGACTGGACCCGCGAGGGCGTCGTCTATGAACTGAATGTCCGCCAGCTCACGCCGGAGGGCACCTTCGCCGCGGCGGAGGCCCACCTCCCGCTCCTCAAGGAGCTGGGCGTGGAGATCGTGTGGATCATGCCGCCCTATCCCATCGGGGAGAAGGGCCGCAAGGGCACGCTGGGTTCCTACTATGCCATCCGCGACTACTGCGACATCAACCCGGAATTCGGCACCCTGGCCGACTTCGACCACTTCCTCGCCACGGCCCACGAACAGGGCTTCAAGGTGGTGCTGGACTGGGTGGCCAACCACACGTCGCCCGACCACCCGTGGGTGACGGAGAAGCCCGCCGAGTGGTACGTGCGCGACGCGGACGGCAACACCATCGTCGAGTACGACTGGACCGATATCGCCAAACTCAACTACGACTGCGCCGAGATGCGCGCCGAGATGGAGAAGTGCATGCGCTTCTGGCTGGACCGCGGCATCGACGGCTTCCGCTGCGACGTGGCCTACCAGGTGCCGCAGGACTTCTGGGCTTCCGTGCTGCCGAAGTTCCGCGAGGAATACAAGCGGCCGCTCTATTTCCTGGCCGAAGGTGAGGAATCCTGGCTGCACGAGGCCGGCTTCACGACCACCTACGCCTGGAAGCTGCACCACCTGCTGAACGACCTCGCGCAGGGCAAGGCCGACGCCGACAGCCTCGTGCGCTACCTGCAGTGGAACCAGGATAACTATCCTTCCGGCTGCCGCCGCCTGGGCTTCACCTCCAACCACGACGAGAACTCGTGGAGCGGAACGGAGTTCGAGCGCATGGGCGAAGCCTGGTACGCGATGACGGTGCTGGCGTGGACCCTCCCGCAGATGCAGCCGCTCCTCTACACCGGCCAGGAAGTGGGCTGGGACCACCGTTTCGCCTTCTTCGAGAAGGACGCCATCCCCGCCATCAAGACCAACGAATTCACGGACATCTACCGCTACCTCGCCACCCTGCGCCGCGAACATCCGGCGATGATCCCGGGCCACGGCAGCTTCAAGCTACTGTCCTGGGATAACGACACGATGGTGTACGAGCGCCGCGCGGAAGACGACTGGGTCAAGGTCAGCGTGCAGCTGAAAGCCCCCTGGAGTGTCAGCATCGAGACCGATGAAGCCCGCGTGGAGCGCATCGAACCGTACTGCTGGTGGGTGGGCATGGAGACCCCGCTGCAGCTGCTCGTGAAGGGCGAGGGCGTCGGCGCGTACGACGTGCAGATCGAGGGCGGCAAGGGCGTGAGCGTGACCGAAACGCACACGGCCGAGAGTCCGAACTACCTGTTCGTGGACGTGGCCATCGACCCGAAAGCCCGGCCCGGCCTCTACCGGCTGGTCTTCACCAAGGGCGGCGACCGCTTCAGCATCCCGTATGAGTTGGCCGCGCGCGAGGAGCATTCCGCCGAGCGGCGGAGCTTCGGCGCCGAAGACGCCGTCTACCTCATCATGCCGGACCGCTTCGTGAACGGCGATCCGTCCAACGACAACACCGTCTATACCCGCGAGACGGCCGACTACAAGGCCTTCTTCGGCCGCCACGGCGGCGACCTGCAGGGCATCGAGGACCAGCTGGACTACATCGCCGACCTGGGCTTCACCGCCATCTGGTGCACCCCACTGCTGGAGGACGACGAACCGGACGCCTCCTACCACGGCTACGCCTGCACGGACTACTACCGCATCGACCCGCGCTTCGGCAGCAACTGGAAATATCGCGAATACGTCCGCCTCGCGCACGAGAAGGGCCTGAAGGTCATCATGGACGTGGTCACCAACCACTGCGGCGACAAGCACTGGTGGATGGAGGACCTGCCCTTCGCCGACTGGATCAACGCCTGGCCCAGCTATACGCATTCCAACTGCGCCTTCTCGGCGCAGAACGACCCTTACTGCTCGGAACTGGACCGCGCCAACATGGAGGGCGGCTGGTTCGACGTGTCGATGGCCGACATGAACCTGGACAACCCCTACGTGCTGCGCTACTTCCAGCAGTGGGCGGTCTGGTGGACCGAATGGGCCGGCCTGGACGGCTTCCGCGTGGACACCTATCCCTATAACGAGAAAGTCCCGATGTCGCAGTGGTGCGCCGCCGTGCGCAAGGAATATCCGCGCCTGAACATCGTGGGCGAGGTCTGGTCAACCAACGTGCCGCAGGTGGCCTACTGGCAGGCGGGCAACCCCAACCTGGACGGATTCGACTCCAACCTGCCGTCCGTCATGGACTTCGCCCTGCAGTCCGCCATCTGCCAGGGCATCAACACCGACCACGAGAACTGGGACGAGGGCATCACCAAGTGGTATGACTCCATCGCCAACGACGTCTATATCCACGCCCCGTACAACATGATGGTATTCCCGGGCAACCACGACACCGACCGCATCGGCGACGTGGTGGGGCAGGATCCCGCCAAGATGAAGCTCATCATGGCGCTGCTCTCCACCGTCCGCGGCTACCCGCAGTGGTTCGCGGGCGACGAGCTGATGGTGGTCTCGCGCGACCGCGCCCAGGGCCACGGCGGCCTGCGCGTGGAGTTCCCGCTGGGCTGGGAGCAGAATCCCGTCCAGAAGGAGCTGCACGACTACCTCCGCGCCCTGCTGCAGTTCCGCAAGACCAGCCGCGAGATCCAGCAGGGCAACACGCTGCACTTCCTGACCCGCGACAACACCTACGCCTACTTCCGCTATATCGAGACCACCAAGGGAACGGAGGCGGTGTTCGTGTACCTCAACAACAATCCCGAGCCCCGGCAGATCCCCTGGGACGACTACAAGGAAATCACCCGCAAGCTGGATACCTTCGACGGATATGACGTAGTTACGGGAGAAAGTGTTAACTTTGAAGAACCCCTGACCGTGGCGGGCCGTTCCGCCCTGGTCATCCACCTCCCGTATAACGAGCAACGCATGATTGTATATTAAGATGAAACGCCTGATACCCCTCTTGGCAGCGGTCCTGCTGGCCGCCTGCAGCCACCCCGTCGCCCCGCCGCAGCCGCGGGCCGAGCTCGCCTCTCCGGACGGCGCGCTCCGAATGGAATTCTCCCTGGACGAGGCCGGCACTCCGTTCTATTCCCTGTCCCGCCAGGGCACGGCCGTGCTGCTGCCCAGCCGGCTGGGCTTCGCGCTGCGCGGCACCGTGAAGGCCGAGCAGCTGGCCGAAGACAACGCCGGGCGCATCATCAAGAGCGACGCGGTCCCGGGCATCGCCTTCGACTGCGGCTTCGAGCTCGCCGGCACGGACACGGACGCCTTCGACGAGGTCTGGGAGCCGGTCTGGGGCGAGGAATCCCGCATCCGCAACCACTACAACGAACTGCTGGTCCATCTCCGGCAGCCCGACAGCGGACGTCTGCTGGACATCCGCTTCCGCCTGTTCGACGACGGTCTGGGCTTCCGCTACGAGTTCCCGGGCGGGCAGAGCTTGGTGCATTTCGTCATCCAGGAGGAGCTCACCGAGTTCGCGATGGCCGACGACTGCACGGCCTGGTGGATCCCCGGCGACTACGACACCCAGGAATATGAATATAACCGCACCCTCCTCTCGGAGGTGGCCGAGCATTTCCAGGACAAAATGCGCGGCAACAGCAGCCAGACCCCGTTCAGCACCTCCGGCGTGCAGACTTCCCTGCAGATGAAGACCCCGGACGGGCTGTATGTCAACATCCACGAGGCGGCGCTGGTGGACTATCCCTGCATGCACCTGCTGGTGGACGGGGAGAAGCACTCGCTGCGCGCCTGGCTGACCCCGGACGCCGAGGGTTGGAAAGGCAACCTGACCGCCCCGTGCAAGACGCCCTGGCGCACCGTGCAGGTGGCCGTGAGCGCCACGGACCAGCTCGCCTCCCGCCTGGTGCTCAACCTCAACGAGCCCTGCGCGCTGGAGGACGTGAGCTGGATCCATCCCGTGAAATATATGGGCGTGTGGTGGGAGATGATCGCGGGCGCGGGCTCCTGGGCCTACACCGACGCGGTGGGCATCCACCTGGACGAGTTCGATTACACCGCAGCGACGCCCAACGGGCGCCACAGCGCCAACAACGCCCGCGTGCGGACCTATATCGATTTCGCGGCGGAACATGGCTTCGACGCGCTGCTGATCGAGGGCTGGAACATCGGCTGGGAGGAATGGGCCAACTGCAACAAGGACTACGTCTTTGATTTCCAGACGCCGTATCCCGACTTCGACATCGATGCGCTGAACGCCTACGCCCACAAGAAGGGCATCCGGCTGGTGATGCACCACGAGACCTCCTCCAGCATCCGCAACTACGAGCGCCACCTGGAGGCCGCCTATTCGCTGATGAACCGCTACGGCTACGACGCCGTGAAGTCCGGCTACGTGGGCGACATCCTCCCGCAGGGCCTGCACCACTACAGCCAGTGGATGATCAACCACTACCAGTACTGCATCACCGAGGCGGCCCGGCACCACATCATGGTGAACGCCCACGAGGCGGTGCGCCCGACCGGCCTCTGCCGGACTTACCCGAACCTGATCGGCAACGAATCCGCGATGGGCACGGAATACCAGGCCTTTGGCGGCATCACGCCGGGCCACACGGCCATCCTGCCCTTCACCCGCCTCAACGGCGGCCCGATGGACTACACGCCGGGCATCTTCGAGCAGAACCTGAAGGACTGGTGCGGCAACGATTCGTATGTGAATTCGACCATCGGCGGCCAGCTGGGCCTGTACGTGACGATGTACTCCCCGCTGCAGATGGCCGCTGACACGCCGGCGCACTACAGCCGCTTCATGGACGCCTTCCAGTTCATCAAGGACGTGGCGGTCGACTGGAGCGAGAGCCGCTACCTGTATGCCGAGCCGATGGAGTACATCGTCGCGGCCCGCAAGGCCAAGGGGACCGGCCAGTGGTTCTGCGGCGGAGTCACGGACGGGCAGGCGCGCACGTTCGAGATCAGACTGGACTTCCTGGAGCCGGGCTCCTACGAGGCCACAATCTACGCCGACGCCCCCGACGCCCATTTCAAGACCAATCCGCAGGCATACGCCATCACGAAGCAGAACGTGACGCCGGACAGCGTGATCCCCGTCACGATGGCTCCGGGCGGCGGCTTCGGCATCAGCTTCCGAAAACTGTAGTCATCCCGGGCTTGACCCGGGATCTCATAGCATATCGATTATGACGACAACATTCAAGATAGAGTACCGGACCGCGTGGGGCGAGAGCCTCGCGCTGGTCCTCCAGGACAAGAAATACCCCATGCAGTGGGGT
>JAGCYX010000015.1 GCA_017960585.1 Bacteroidales bacterium | reverse complement strand
TCGCCTCCAGCTCCGCTTTCTCTGCCTCGAGTTGCGGCAGCTCCGCCTCGATCGCCTCCAGCTCCCGCTGTTCTTTCCACGTCAGTTTCCGGGGCTTGGGACGAGATTCCGGGTCAGGCCCGGAATGACTATTGGACGGGCGGGCGCTGCGCGTTGGCGTTGTTGAAGCGGAGCCGGTGCTGCCTGACGGCGAAGGCTCAGCCGCAGCAGGATTCGCGCCGTCGAATCCGGTTCCCGCGCCAGCGGGAAGCGAGGATGGACGCCGAGACGCAGGCACACCGGGCCGCTTGCCCGCCGCGGATTTCTCGAGGTCGCGGACGTACGCGCGGTACTCGGAGAAGGAGCCGATGAAGTCTTTGACGAGGCCGTCGCCGCAGAAGACCAGGAGGTGGTCGGTGACGCGGTCGAGGAAGTGGCGGTCGTGGCTGACGATGAGCAGGCTGCCCTGGAATTCCTTCAAGTATTCTTCCAGAATGTTGAGCGTGACGATGTCCAGGTCGTTCGTGGGCTCGTCGAGGATGAGCAGGTTCGGCTCCTTCAGCAGGATGGTCAGCAGGTAGAGCCGCCGCTTCTCGCCGCCCGACAGCCGCTCCACCCGCGTGGAAAGCATATCGTGCGGGAAGAGGAAGCGCCCCAGCAGGCGCGTGTCGGGGATGATGTCCAGCACCGTGTCGCCCGGACGGAAGTCCATTCCCTGCTGGCGGTAGTAGCCGATCCGCAGCGTCTCGCCCCGGTCGATGACCCCGCTGTCCGGCGCCACCGCGCCCGTCAGCAGATCCAGGAAGGTGCTCTTGCCCACGCCGTTGCGCCCCACGATGCCGATGCGGTCGGCCCGCTGGAAATCGTAGGTGAAATCCTTCAGCATCGGGATGCCCTCCCAGGAATAATTGACCCCCTTGCAGTTGATGATCTTCCCGCCGAGCCGCGCGCTGCCACCCACCCCCTCGAAGCTCACCTGCTGCGTGCGGTAGACCTGCGCCGCCCGGTCCGCCAGCTCGTGGAAGGCGTCGATGCGGTACTGCGCCTTCCCGGTGCGGGCGCAGGGCGTGGCCCGGATCCACTCCAGCTCGCGCCGGAGCAGGTTGCGGACCTTGTCCGTCTCGGCGTTGTAGTGCGCGATGCGCTCGTCGCGCTTCTCCAGGTAGTTCTGGTAATTGCCCTTATAGATGTAGATGCTGCCGTGGTCCAGTTCCATCACCGTGTTGCACACGCGGTCCAGGAAGTAGCGGTCGTGCGTGACCATCAGCAGCGTGCAGCGGCTGCGCCGGAGGTAGCTCTCCAGGAACTCGATGGCCTCGATGTCGAGGTGGTTGGTGGGCTCGTCGAGGATGAGGAAATCCGCCTGGAGCGCCAGCAACTCGCTGAGCGCCACGCGCTTGACCTCGCCGCCCGACAGGGCGGACATGGGCTTGGCCGGGTCCGGCAGGCGGAAGGAGGTGAGGATTTCGCGCAGGCGCTGGCGGTAGTCGCGCAGCTCCTCCTCATGGAAGGAGGCCAGCGTGGGGGCGGCGTGCGAGAGGATCTGCGCCTCGATGCCCAGCGCGGGGTCGTAGTCGTATTCCTGCTTGAGGAACGCGATGCGGATGTCCTTCAGGAAGAGCACGCGCCCGCCGGAGTCGGATTTGTCCTCGCCGGCGAGGATGCGCAGCAGGGAAGTCTTGCCCGTGCCGTTGGGCGCGATCAGGGCAATCTTGTCGCCTTCGTTGATGTTGAAGCCGATGTGCTCGAAGAGGATCTTGGGGCCGTAGGCCTTGGAGATGTTCTCGATCTGCAGGTAGCTGGGCATACTACATCAGCCCCAGCACCCGGGAACGGGAGAGCAGGCAGTCGCCCACGGAAGCGGCCTTGCGGCCGAGCTGCGAGAGGACGATGGTGGTGTCGGCGGACACACGCGGCAGGGAGAGGCGGTTGACCGCCGTCTTGATCGGCAGCAGGAGATAATCCTTGCCGACGATGAGGCGGCCGCCGATGACCACGAGACCCGGGTTGAAGACGTTCAGCACGCCGGAGATGCCGCGGCCGAGCGTGTCGCCGATCTGGCCGATGGCGTCGATGGCGAGCACGTCGCCCTCCTCGACGGCGCGCAGGATCTCGTCCAGCTCCACGTCGCCCTTATGCTCGTAGGTGTCGGCCATGGAGGAGGCCTGTCCCTTCTTGAGCTTCTCGATGATCATCCGGTGCAGCGCCGAGCCGGAAGCGCCCGTCTCCAGGCAACCGACCTTGCCGCAGCGGCAGATGATGTCGTTGTCCAGGACGGGGAAGTGCCCCAGCTCGCCGGAGTAGCCGGACTTGCCGTAGTAGAGCTTGCCGTCCATGATGATGCCCATGCCGAGGCCCCAGCTGACGTTGATGAAGATCATGTCGGGGTCGGCCTTTTTGCCGAGGGACATATATTCGCCATAGGCCATGGCGCGGGAGTCGTTCTCGATGGTGACGGGAACGTTGAATTCTTTCTGGAAGATGCTGCCCAGCGGGAGGTCGTCGGAGACGAAGTAGGTGAGGCTGTAGCCCTTCTCGGGGTTCACGCGGCCGGAGAGGCTCACGCCCACGCCGAGGACCTTGATCCAGGGGATGCCGCTGCGGATGACTTCGTCCATGACCATGCGGCACATGGTGCGGAAGGAGTTCTCGTTGGCCACGAGCACGAATTCGATGTCCTGGATGTAGGAGATGACCTTACCCTTGAAGTCGCTGATGGCGATGTGGAAATGGTGACGCGCCACGTCCACGCCCACGAAGTAGCCCGCGTCGGGGTTGAGGCCGTACACGCTCGGGCGGCGGCCGCCGGAGGTGCCCACCTTGCCCTCGTCCTTGAGGAAATCGTCCTCGATGAGCTCGGAGACGAATTTGGTGATGGTGGGTACACTGATTCCCAACGCCCGGCTGAAGTCGGCGATGCTGTAGTTGTTATGTGTGATACACAGACGCAGGATCTCCCGCTTCACGGAAGCACTCTTGCCGGAGGTATCGTTGAGAAAGGAAGACGTCATATCGGTTGCGTGTACAGTCTTGTGCAAAAATATAAAAATTTCCTTATATTTGTCATTATTTTTGAAGAAATTTAATAATGTCGTCCGGAAAATTCTTCAAACGACTCCGGGAACGCCGGTTGTCGATACGCACGAAGCTCATCCTGAGCCTGTCGTCGATTGCCGCCATCCTGCTGGTTTCCCTGATCATTTCGGTGATGGAATATTCCGGAATGAGCGACTACGTGTCGGACCTGATCGCGGACGACATCAGCAGCATCAACGTGGCCAACCGCCTGGCCGATATGAGCAATACCTACAACCTGCAGATCCTGGAGGTGATCGGCGACGAGACCTCGCTGCGGGTGCCCGCCTTCGACGACGAGTATTTCAAGTCCCACTGCGATTCGCTCCGCTCGAGCGTGCCGTCCAACATGGTGAAGCCGCTGGCGGATTCGGTGATGTATTCCTATTCCGCGTATATGCTGACTTCGCTGGAACTGGAGGACGTGCTGCAGTCGGATTTCATCGACTCGCGCTCCTGGTATTTCGAGCGGCTGCAGCCGCGCTACGAGCGCCTGCGCACGGACCTGGGCGCCCTGTCGAACGCCATCTACCAGGACCTGGCGAAGAACTCCGCCACCTTCGAGGGCGGGTTCTACCGGAGCATCATCCCGGGCATCGTGGCGGTGGGCGTGGGCCTGCTGCTGGTGGTGATGCTGCTCTTCTTCCTGCTGGCGTTCTACGTGAATCCGCTCTACAAGATGCTGGACGCCCTGAACGCCTATCGCTCGCAGGACAAGAAATATTCCGTCCAGTTCGACGGTGACGACCAGCTCTCCCAACTCAACGAGGGGATCTCCGAGCTGGCGGGTGAGAACCGGCAGTTCCGCAGCCGGATCAAGAGCATGGGCAAGAAATGAACTGGAAGGTCATCAGCAGGAACATCGGCTACGCCCTCCTCGTCAGCGCGCTCTTCATGCTGCTGTCGGTGGGCGTTTCGCTGCTGAACGGGCGCGATTCCGCGCTCGCGGCGCTGACGATTTCCTTCCTGATCACCTTCATCGTGGGCATCTTCCCCTTCATCTTCGTGCGGTCCAGCCCGGCCATCACCCTGAAGGAGGGCTATGTGATCATCTTCCTGTCCTGGATGCTGTCCTTCATCTTCGGCATGCTTCCGTACGCCCTGTGGGGCGGCCCGTTCACGCTGCAGAACGCCTGGTTCGAGTCGGTGAGCGGCTTCACGACCACGGGCGCGACCATCCTGGACGATATCGAGGCGCTGCCGAAGAGCCTGCTTTTCTGGCGCGCGTCCACGCACTTCATCGGCGGCTTGGGAGTCGTGGTGTTCCTGCTGCTGCTCATTCCCGGCTCCAACCAGATGAAGATGCGCCTGACGAATATGGAACTGACCTCGCTGTCGCGGGGCGGCTATGCCGCGCGGACCAACAAGACAGCCTATATCTTCGCCTATAT
Source organism: Bacteroidales bacterium (assembly GCA_017960585.1). Taxonomy (GTDB): domain Bacteria; phylum Bacteroidota; class Bacteroidia; order Bacteroidales; family UBA932; genus Cryptobacteroides. The sequence goes on along the minus strand of JAGCYX010000015.1, from coordinate 38,175 downwards.
CTATCTGGGCCTGCTGGTGCTGTCCTTCATCGCCTACATCATCGCCGGCATGCCGGTGTTCGACGCGGCCTGCCACGCGATGAGCGTGAGCGCCACGGGCGGGTTCAGTTCGCGCAACGCGTCCATCGCCGCGTTCAATTCCCGCTGGATCGAGGGCATCACGATGTTCTTCATGTATATGTCGTCGCTGCATTTCGGCGTCATCTTCATGGCGATCGTCACGCGCTCCATCAAGCCGTATGACAATCCGGTGGTGAAGTTCTACACCTTCTGGGTGCTGATCATGGCGTTCATCGTGGGGGCCGGCCTGAAGGGCAACGGCATCTGCCCGACCTGGGGGAACGCCCTGTGGAACGGACTCTTCGAGACGCTGTGCGTGACGACGACGTCCGGCTTCGCCATCCTGGACAATGCCGAATGGCCGCTCTGGATCGTGATGGTGCTGATGTTCTCCGCCGTGATGTGCGGCAGCACCGGGTCGACTTCCGGCGGCGTGAAGGTGGACCGCATCATCCTGCTGTTCAAGGCGATCGGCCGCCGGATCAACCGGATCCTGCATCCGTCTTCCGTGAATGAGGTCCGCCTGGGCAAGCGCATCCTGCGCGACGAGGAGGTGCAGCCGCACCTGCTGTACCTGGCGATGTACGGCCTGCTGATCGCGGTGTCGGTGGCGCTGAGCCTCTTCGTGGGGGTGGACCACCAGAACAGTTTCATCGCCTCGGTCACGAGCCTGGGCAACGTGGGGCCCGCCTACGGGGCCCTGGGCACGATGGGCTCGTTCAACGGCATCCCGGCGCTGGGTAAGCTGATCTTCTCCGTGGATATGTTCCTGGGGCGCATCGAGATCTATCCGGTGCTGGCCGTGGTGGCCATGATCTTCGACAAACGCGCCCGCGAATGATGGACCGCGCGGGCTTCCTGGAGCAACAGTTCCTGAAACGGTTCAAGGCGGAGCCGACTCCCTGCCAGGCGCGGCTGTTCCGCGAGGTGGCGGCGTTCGTGACCTGCGACGACGCGGACATCCTCGTGGTGAACGGCTATGCCGGCACGGGCAAGACGACGGCCATCGCGGCCGTGATCGCGGCGCTGCGCGACGTCGGGACGCAGTCGGTGCTGCTGGCGCCGACGGGCCGCGCCGCCAAGGTGCTGTCGGGTATCTCCCGCCGGCCCGCCTATACCATCCATAAACATATCTACCGTCAGAAGGGTGTCGGCAGCGACGGCTTCGGGCAGTTCTCGCTGTCGCCGAACAAAGCCAAGGGGACGCTCTTCGTCGTGGACGAGGTGTCGCTGATCGGCATCGACGCGGCGCCCTCGCAGGGCACGGCCGCCTTCGGCACGGGCAACCTGCTGGAGGACCTGGTGAGCTTCGTCCGGAACGGACTGGACTGCCGGCTGATCCTGATCGGCGACGCGGCGCAGCTGCCGCCGGTGGGGCTGGACGCTTCGCCCGCCCTGTCGCGGCCGTTCATGGACGGATTCGGGGGTGTGCGCTACTGCGAGCTGACGAGCGTGGTGCGGCAGGCGGCCGAATCGGGCATCCTGCGCAACGCCACGCACCTGCGGGAGATGATCGCCGCGGGCGGGGAGTGCTTCTCAGGCTGGCAGCTGGACGTGCGCGGGGCGGAGGACGTGCGGCGCATCGGCGGGGGCGAGCTGATCGAGACGCTCTCGGACGCCTACGGGCGCTACGGGGAGGACGGGACGGTGATCCTGTGCCGCTCGAACAAGCGGGCCATCCGCTACAACCTCGGCGTGCGCTCGACGGTGCAGTTCAAGGAGGAGCGCCTGGTGCGCGGGGAGAAGCTGATGATCGTCAAGAATTGCTACCAGTTCGTGGAAGACGTGCCCGGGATGGACTATATCGCCAACGGCGACATCGCCAAGCTGGTGCGCATCGGGGGCTACGAGGAGCGCTACGGGCTGCATTTCGCGAGCGCGACGCTCAGCTTCCCGGACTACGACGACGTGGAAGTGCGGGCGAAGGTGTGTCTGGACACGCTGGAGTCGGAGTCGGCGTCGCTGACCTACGAGCAGCAGAACGCGCTGTACCAGGGGGTGTCGGCGGACTATGCCGACAAGGGCTCGAAGAAGAAAATCTGGGAGGCGGTGCGGGAGGACCCGTATTTCAACGCGCTCCAGCTCAAATATGCCGAGGCCATCACCTGCCACAAGTCGCAGGGCGGTCAGTGGGACTGCGTGTTCATCGACTGCCCCTTCTGGCAGGACGAGCAGACGCTCGACGACCTGAAATGGCTGTACACCGCCTTGACACGAGCGGTGCGGCAAGTGTATCTTGTGAATTTCAACGACCGGTTCTTCGTATGAGAAAGTTTTTGTGCCTGATGCTGTCCGGCTGCCTGGCGGTGTTCGCGCTGCGGGCGGCGGACCTGAACGTGACGCCGTCGCCGGACGGGACGATGGAAGCGTTTACCCGTGACAACGACCTCTGGGTGCGCTCGGTGGCGGATTCGACGGAGACGCGGCTGACCTTCGACGGGTCGGCGCTGATCCTGAACGGCTATGCCTCCTGGGTGTATTATGAGGAGATTTTCGGGCGCGCGTCGCGCTACAAGGCCTTCTGGTGGAGTCCCGATTCGCAGCGGCTGGGTTTCTACCGCTTCGACAATTCGGCGGTGCCGATGTTTCCCATCTATTCGCCCTTCGGGCAGGACGGGACGCTCAACCAGACGCGCTACCCGAAAGCGGGGGAGGCGAATCCTTCCGTGCGCATCGGCATCATCGAGGCTCGGGCGGGCGCGGAGCCGGTCTGGGCTGATTTCGACGATTCGCCGGAGCAGTATTTCGGGACGCCCTTCTGGGGGGCGGACTCGCGCGAGCTGTATGTGTCGCGCGAGCCGCGGCGCCAGTCGGTGCTGGACCTGTACGCGGTGAGCGTGGCGGACGGTTCCAAGCGGCAGGTGTATCACGAGGAGTACCCGGATGCGTGGGTGGATTGGATCGAAGGGATGATCTTCACGGAGAAGGGGCTGTATATGGCGCGCAATTTCGAGTCGGGCTGGGAGCAGATCTATTTCCTGGGTTACGACGGGACGCTGAAGCGCCTGACGGACGGGGAGAACTGGGGCATCCGCCTGCTGAAGGTGGACGAGAAGAAGGGGGATGTGTGGTTCACCGCGAAGCGGGATTCCCGCCTGCACACGACCTTCTACCGCCTGGACCGCAAGGGGCGCGTGACGGCGCTGACGGATCCGGAGCTGAACGTGTCCGGGGCATACATTTCCGAGGACGGGAAGACCTTCACGGCGGCGGCGTCCACCGCCCGGAAGCCCTGGGTGATGGTGTCGGGCCGGACGGACAAGTATACGATGAAGATCGATTCGACGCTGGTGGAGGTGCCCGAGGCGTATCCGGAGCCGCAGGTGGTGAAGATCGAGAACGAGGGCTTCGACCTGTACGGGCTGATGTCTCTGCCGGCGGGCTTCGATCCGTCGAAGAAATATCCCGTGCAGATGCAGCTGTACGGCGGACCGGGCACGGCCTACGTACGGGACAGCTGGCAGGACCGGGACGCTTCCGACGCCTGGTGCTGGGAGAACGGCGTCATCTACATCGTGGTGGATCCCCGTTCGTCGGGGGAGAACGGGCGCCGGGGCATGGACCAGGCGTTCCGCCGGATGACGGTGATCGAGCTGCAGGACTACATCGCCTGGGCGAAGTGGCTGCAGGCGCTGCCGTACGTGGACGGTTCGCGGATCGGGGTGAAGGGTTTCTCCTTCGGCGGCACGACGACGGCGATGCTGGTGCTGCGCTTTCCGCAGTATTTCCGCTGCGGGATCGCCGGGGGCGGGGTGTACGACTGGCACCTCTACGATACGCACTACACGGAGCGCTTCATGGACACGCCGCAGGCGAATCCCGAGGGCTACGCCGAGGCGTCGGTGATGACCTGGGTGCCTTCGGTTTTCGAAGGCGACGGGCCGAAGCCGCTGCCGAACGCGCTGTGCCTGACGCACGGCACGGGCGACGACAATGTGCATTTCCAGAACACGCTGCAGCTCATCGACGCCCTCCAGAAGGCCGGCTACCAGTTCGAGACCCGCATCTATCCCGACGGGATGCACGGCTATCGCGGCAAGCAGCATCTTCACGATGCTGCTGCCGAAGAAATCTTCTGGACGAAGTGGCTACTGGATGACCGGGGGGCGGTCCCCCCGGACCCCCTGCGTCGCTGACGCTCCTGGCACGATGCTGCTGCCGAAGCCATTTTCTGGTCGAAATGGTTGCTGTGAGCCGCAAGTGGCTGAGTATTAGTGAAATAATAAAAGATACTCCCCCGGTTTTCGGGGGAGTATCTTTTTGTAAGAAGTTTGCTATGAATTAGTTACAGCTCACAGCTACTTGAATAGCTTCTGTGCGAAGTTGTAGAGGGCGCGGCGCCAGGACTGCCACTCGTGGGCGGTGTCCGGGGAAACGTAGAAGACGGTGTTCATGCCGGTCTGGCCGAGCTCCTCGGTGATGGGACGGGGATCGGCGGCGCCGCCGATGCGGTTCTCCAGCTCACGGCTGCCGAAGCTGATGAAGATCAATTTGTTGTTCTCGCGGAAGCCGGGGGTGGCGTCGACCTCCTCCTTGGAGAAGACGCCGCCGCTGAAGATGCCGATCCAGGAGAAGAGTTTCGGGTTGGCCAGGGCGATGGAGTGCGTCTGCATGCCGCCCATCGACAGGCCGGCCATGGCGCGGTGGGCGCCGTCGGCATAGACCCGGTAATTGGCCTCGACCATCGGGATCAGGTCCTTCTCCAGGATGCTCTGGAAGGCACCGGCGAAGTTCATTCCGGCGAAGGGGTTGCCGCCGCCCTGCGGACGCTGGCCGCCCTGCGGGGCTCCCTGCGGACGCGGTGCACCGGCGGCCGGACGCTCCGGACGCGGGTTGTTGGGGCCGTAGGTGTCGCTGCCGTTGTCCATCACGATGATGAACGGAACGGCCTTGCCGGCTGCGATGAGGTTGTCCATGATGATGCCCGTGCGGCCCTGCTGCGGCCAGCCGTGCTCATCCTCGCCGCCGCCGTGCTGGAGGTAGAGGACGGGGTATTTCTTGTCGGTGTTCTTCTTGTACTCGGCCGGGGTGTAGATGTAGCAGTGGCGCATCGAGCCGGTCACGGAAGAGTAGTAGTACACTTCGCTGACCTCGCCCTGCGGGACGTTCTTCAGGGTGTAGAAGTCCTCGTCCGCCGCGGGCACGTCGATGCCGCTGCCCCAGCGGGAGGCGCCGTAGTAGTAGAGGCTGCCCGGATCCGGCACGGAGGCGCCGTCGATCTCCAGCTGATAGTAGTGGAAGCCTTCGTCCTGCGGGGCGGAGTCGCCGGTCCAGAGGCCGGTGCCGTCGTTGACCATGTCGTACTTGACGCCGCCGATGTCGAGTTTGACGCTCTTGGCGTCGGTGGCTTTGACCTGGGCGCGGACCATGCGCTGGGAGTTGACCATCGGGTACTGGTGGCCCGGCTGGTTGGTGGTCGCGGGCTTGAAGTCTTCTTTCGTCTGCGCGGACAGGGTGAGGGCCGCGAGGAGAAGACATAGGGAAATAGCGATTTTCTTCATGATGTGTGTATGGATTGGTTTGTTGGTTCAATCGTTTCCGCGAAGGTAGCAATTATTCCCCCTCGCGGATGTCACGATTGCGTCAAAATTCTCCACTATTCACCCTCCCGCGTCGGAGTCTTCCAGACGGGCGGACGGAATCCGGCACACCGGATATATGATGACCAGGGGGCGTTCCCCCCGGACCCCCTGCGTCACTTCGTTCCGGACAGGTTTGCCGGAAAACCAATTTCCGCTCCGCTGTCCGACGCGGGGGAGGTGTCGGTAATGATTAAAACGTGTGAGTTGTCGGAGAGGCGGCAGCCGAAGATGTGGACGTCGCCGCCGGGAGGGATGCCGAGTTTCTTCTGGAGTTCGGCGCTGCCCAGGGGGAGGTTGCGGGCGGTGACTTCCGCGCGAGGGAAGCGCTTCCGCAGGTCCTTGAATGCCGCTGCGCCCAGCGGCAGTACCTCCTTGACGGTGCGGGCTTTGAAAAAGTGGTTGCCGGGAGCAGAATGGGGCGTTTCTGTGCCCGGGACGTAGAAAATGGACTCCCCGGGCGCGCTGGAGGGCTTTTCCGTGCCCGGCAGGAGGTAGAGATGAGTCGAAGGCGCGAGTTTCAGCAGGTTCCAGCGGGCGCTGGGCAGGCGGAACGCGCCGGCCTTCAGCAGCGCCGCGCACGGCTCCAGCAGCACGTCGCCCGGCCGCACCTCCGCCGCGTACCGCGCTTCCGCCTCACGCTCCTCGGATAATCGAAAACGCAAACTGTTCTCTGGAGCAAATGTCGGTTTCATTATCGGAACGTCAGCGGCAACTGCCTCCGGAAACCGTAGCCTGCAAGCAGGCTTTTTCTCAACCCCCTGCACCCCCTTCCAGGGGGATCTTGCCCTATCGGGCGGCTCCGTAAGAGTGGACGTCTCCGGAGGCAGTTCGCCGCTGCGTGAAGTATGCAATTCTGAAGCAGCCGCCTGTCCGGAGAGTTGAACGACGACGATGGCGGGTTCGGCGGGAGAGTCGTCGCGGCGGAGGAGGCAGAGAAGTTCTTTGACCTCACCGTCGAGCTCGACGACGTGAATCTCCTGCAGCGCGGGCCCCAGCCGCTCGGCGAGCATGGTCAGGTCGGCCATCGGCGAAAGCTTCAGCAGCACCGCCGGCGCTTTCCGGAGCAACATCGGCAGCAGCGTCAGGATGTCCGGCGTGCAGTCCTCCAGCAGGAAGACCTTGCGGCCCGCGGCGTCGCGGCGCGCCGGATCGGCATAGATCAGATCCGCCTCCGGCAGCTCCGTCTCCGGCGTCACCGTCTCGCAGCGCAACTCGATGTTGTCCGCCCCCAGTCGCGCGAAATTCCGCCTCGCCGCCTCCACCAGCTCCTCGTTCCGCTCGAAATACACCACCCGCTCCGCCACCTGGCTGAACGCCCACGAATCCACTCCCATCCCGCCTGTCAAATCCAAAACAGTATTCATCTTGTCTTGGTAAGCCGGAGCAGGCGGTACTGCTGCAAAACCGTGGCCGCCCGTGGCCTCGTGAACGGGAGGGGCCCAACCGCCAGGTTGGGAGGGATAGCGCGCAGCGCGTAGTTTTGCAGCAGTAGCCGCCTGTCCAGCGCTGTCGGGAGAAAAATAACTGTTAGCTGAAACGACAGCAACTGCCAGTTCTGCCTTGTAGCACGCGGTGGCGGCAGACGAACACTGCTCCAGGGCTAGGGCGGAGGGGATTTCAGCGCCGGCCGCGGCCCACGCGGGCAACTTGCGGGCCACTTTCTGCGCCCGGTCGCTGTCCAGTCCCTGCAAAATATCCGCGAAACTCCGTTTCATCATCACAAAAATAAACACTTTCTCCCGATTTTTTCTTATATTTGTTTGATTCGATAACAACGGCAAAAACAATAACCATATCATGAAAGAATTTGAACTGAGAGCACAGGCCTGGCTCGACGGAGATTTCGACCAGGAAACCAAAATCAAGATCCAGCGCCTCCGCACCGAAGACCCCGCCGGCTTCGAAGACGCCTTCTACAAAAACCTTGAATTCGGCACCGGCGGCCTCCGCGGCATCATGGGCGTAGGCACCAACCGCATGAACCGCTACACGGTCGGCATGGCCACCCAGGGCCTCGCGAACTATATCCTCGCCCACTGCGATGACGACGACCCCAAGGTCGTCATCTCCTACGACTCCCGCAACAACAGCAAGGAATTCGCCCGCATCACCGCCGATGTCCTCTCCGCCAACGGCATCCACGTCTATATCTTCGACAACATCCGCCCGACGCCTGAGATGAGCTACGCCGTCCGGCTGAAGGGCGCCGTGGCCGGCGTCATGATCACCGCCTCCCACAACCCCAAGGAATACAACGGCTACAAGGTCAGCTGGTCCGACGGCGGTCAGGTGACCTCGCCCGTGGACAAGGACATCGTGGCCGAAGTCGCCAAGATCACCGATCCCTCGATGGTCAAGTTCAAGGCCGGCCTCCGTTGCGGCGAAGTTGAAGCCATCGGCGCCAACGTCGACGAACCCTACCTCCGCGACCTCCTCTCCCTGAGCCTCAGCCCCGAACTCTGCGAGAAGCACGGCGACCTCAAGATCGTCTATACTCCGCTCCACGGCTGCGGCGTCCGCATGATCCCGGAGATCCTCAAGCGCAAAGGCTTCAAGAACATCATCCACGTCCCCGACCAGGACGTCTCCGACGGCAACTTCCCCACGGTCGTCTCCCCGAACCCCGAAGAGCCCGCGGCCCTGAAGATGGCCCTCGAGAAGGCCGACGAGACCGGCGCCGACCTCGTGATGGGTTCCGACCCCGACGCCGACCGCCTCGGTATCGCCGTCCGCGACAACGACGGCAAGATGGTGCTCTTCAACGGCAACCAGACGGCCGCGATGCTCACCTACTACATCCTCAACCGCTGGAACGACCTCGGCAAGCTCGGCAAGGGCAAGTACGTCGTCAAGACCATCGTCACCACCGAGCTGATCACCGACATCTGCAAACGCTTCGGCGTCCCGGTGTACAACGTCCTCACGGGCTTCAAGTACATCGCCGAAGTCGTCAAGCGCCAGGAGGCGGACGGCGGCGAATTCATTTGCGGCGGCGAGGAAAGCTACGGCTTCAACGTGGGCATGTTCGTCCGCGACAAGGACGCGCAGGTGGCCGCGATGATGGTGGCCGAATGCGCCGCCTGGGCCGCCGAGCAGGGCCTCTCGCTCTACCAACTGATGCAGCGCATATACAAGGAATTCGGCTACCGCAAGGAAGGCCTCGTGTCCGTGGTGCGCAAGGGCATCTCCGGCGCCCGCGAGATCCAGCAGATGATGGTGGACCTGCGCAGCAACCCGCCGGCAGCGCTCTGCGGCTCCCCGGTCACGCAGGTCATCGACTACCTGGAGCCGGAGAAGACCGGTCAGCCGTCCTCCAACGTCCTCCAGTTCTTCGACGAGGCGGGCGACGTCGTGTCCGTCCGGCCGTCCGGCACCGAGCCCAAGATCAAGTTCTACTTCGGCGCCAAGGGCGACGACGCCGACGACAAGATCGCGGCCCTGAAGAAACAATTCTGCGAGTAAACCTTCAACCCGTATCATCATGGCAACCATCAATGATTTCATTGCACAGCAGGTCCGGAACCTCACCGGCGGCGTGCAGATTCCGGCCGCATCCCGGGATCAGATTCTCAACGGTATGTCCTCCTCCGTGCTCGGCAGCCTCACCCAGACCGTGGCCCGTCCCGGCGGCATGGACCAGATCTCGGCCCTGCTGACCGGCAAGACCAGCGCCGCCGCCAGCCCTGTCACGCAGCTGGCCGGCAACCTCTTCAGCACCAACATCCTGAGCAAGCTCAATCTGCCCCCTGCACTCAGCAGCTCCCTGTCCGGCATCATCCCGCAGGTGATGGGCAAGCTGTCCGGCTTCCTGCGCGACCGTGACGGCGACGGTGACGTCGACCTCAACGACATCCTGCTGTCGCTTCGCGGCAACTCCGGCGCCACGGGCGGCGGACTGCTCGGCGGCGCCGCCAAGTCCATCCTCGGCAGCATCCTGAAGAAATAGCTGTGAGCTGTAAGTAGTTGATACGCAGCTGTTTAGCAAAACGTACTACCCCGAAAACCGGGGTAGTACGTTTTGTTATCTGTCAATGAATCAATTATTTATCGCTCACGGAATTCCTTGCACCACGCCGTCAGGGGACACTGGTCGCAGCGGGGTTTGAGGGCGGTGCAGACGTAGCGGCCGTGGAGGATGAGCCAGTGGTGGGCGATGGGGCGGAGTTCGGCGGGGGTGTGGCGCTCGAGGTCGAGCTCCACGGCGCGCGGCGTCGTGCCGCGGGAGAGGCCGAGGCGCCGGGCCACGCGGAAGACGTGCGTGTCCACGGCGATGACCGGCTCGCCCCAGGTGATGGAGGCCACCACGTTGGCGGTCTTGCGGCCCACGCCGGGCAGGGTCATCAGCGTGTCGATATCCGTGGGCACCTGCCCGCCGAAGTCGGAGACCAGTTTCTGCGCCGTCGCGATCAGGTGCCTGGCCTTGCTGTTGGGGTAGGAGATGGAGCGGATGAGCGCGAAGACGTCGTCGAAGGACGCGGCGGCGAGCGTTTCCGGGGTGGGGTAGGCGGAGAAGAGGGCGGGCGTGGTCAGGTTGACCCGCTTGTCGGTGCACTGGGCCGAGAGCATCACGGCCACCAGCAGCTGCCAGGGGGAGTCGAAATGCAGTTCGGACTCGGCCACGGGGACGTTGTCCCGGAAGTAGCCAAGGATGCCGTCGTAGCGTTGTTTCAGGGTCATAGCTCGATCTCGCGGCAGCTCTCGTCGCGGGTCTCGAAGACGCGCCCGGGGTAGCGCGTGCAGATGCTGCGGTTGTGGGTGACCATCACGATGGCCGTGCCCTGTTCGCGGTTGATCTGCTGCAGCAGCTGCAGGATGCCCTCGGCCGTCTCCTCGTCGAGGTTGCCCGTGGGTTCGTCCGCGAGGATGAGGGCGGGGCGGTTGAGGATGGCGCGGGCGATGGCGATGCGCTGCTGCTCGCCGCCAGAGAGCTGGTGGGGCATCTTGTGGGCCTTGGTGGTCATCCCCACGGCCTCCAGCACCTCGTCGATGCGTTTGCGGATGGCGGCGGGGTCCTTCCAGCGCGTGGCTTTCAGCACGAACGCGAGGTTGTCCTCCACGCTGCGGTCCATCAGCAACTGGAAATCCTGGAAGACGACGCCGATCTTGCGCCGCAGGTAGGGCACGTCTTTTGCGCGGATCTTCGTCAGGTCATATCCACAGACCTGCCCGGAGCCCTTGAGCAGCTTGTGCTCCGCCGTGATGGCCCGGAAAATGGAGGTCTTCCCGCTGCCGACCTTGCCGACGATGTAGACGATCTGCCCGGGATAGACTTGCATGTCAAGGCCATAGACGACGGTCACATCCCCGCCGCGGATGTCCGCATTGGAGAAGGAGATGAGCGGGGCGCTGTTTTCTTCCATAAAGCAGGTGAAAAAGTTGGATGAACCCTACAAATATAGCGTAAAAATGAGTAAATTTGTCACTTTGGAAACAGAATAAATTTATGAGATTGAAATCACTGGTGACCACGCTGCTCGCGCTGGCGGTCCTTGCCGCCGAAGCGCCCGCGGCGCCCGCTGCTCCCGCCGGTAGCCCGCGCGCCTGGCGGCAGGCGGTGCGCCTGTATGAGAACGGGATGTACGAACAGGCCCGCCTCCTCTTCGAGGCGATGCCGGACGACCCGCTGAGCGACGGCTACGAAGTGCTGTGCGCCCTGAAGATGCAGACGGCGGACTGCGACGACCTGCTGGCGGACTACCGCCTGCGCTACCCGTCGTCGCGCCTGTCGGGTGTCCTGCATTTCGAGCAGGGCCGTATTCTGTTCGACCGGGAGAAGTATCAGCAGGCGGCCGCGGAGTTCTCGTTCGTGCGATCGGAAGACCTCACGGATGAGGAGATGCCCGAATATGTCTTCAAGTGCGGATTCTGCGCGTTCAGCCTCGGGCAGTACGCCGAGGCACAGCGCTTCTTCACCCTGCTGGAGGCGCTCCCGCAGTCGGACTATACGGCGTCGGGGCACTATTTCACCGGTGTCATGCTCTATGAGAACAAGCAGTTCGCCGAGGCGGAGGCCAATTTCTGGCTGGCTTCGGCCGACCCGCGTTTCGAGTCCCTGACCGATTTCTACATCGTGGACTGCGAGTTCAACCAGAAGAACTACGACTTCGTGATCCGGGAAGGAACGCGCATCTACGACAGCCTGCCCGCGAAGCGCCGCGAACGCGTGGCGCGCGTGCTCTCCGAGTCGTACCTGATCAAGGGCGAGAAGGAGAAGGCCCGCGAATACTACGACGACCTGTCCCACGAGGACATGAACCGCAAGGATTACTTCTACGCCGGCACGGTGCTCTATTCCGTGGACGATTACGCCGGAGCCATCGACAATTTCACGAAGATGGGCAACCGCGCGGATTCCCTGGGCCAGGTGGCCAACTACCTGATGGCCAACTCCTACCTGCGCACGCACGACCAGGTGGCGGCGATGCAGGCGTTCAACGACGCGTCCCGGGTGGACTTCGATCCGGAGATCACCGAGGACGCCGCGTTCAACTACGCCAAGCTGGCCTTCGACCTGAACAAGGACACCTCCGGCTTCGCCCGTTACATCGAGCGCTGGTCCACCCGGACCCGCGGCGACATGATCTACGGCTACATGGCCCTGGCGGCTCTGGTGGACAAGGACTACGCCGGCGCGGTGGAGGCCTACGACAACATCGAGGAGCTGTCGCCGGACATGAAGAACAACTACACGAAGGCGAACTTCCTGCGGGGCGAGCAGCTCTTCTCGAACGGCTCCTACCGCGACGCCGTCCCGTTCTTCCGGGCCACGGCCTACTACGTCCCCCGGACGGACCGCTTCAACCAGCTGGCCCGCTACTGGATGGGCGAGGCGAACTACCGCTCGGGCAATTACGGTGAGGCGCAGAAACTGTTCACCGAGTTGCACAACGCGGCCGCGCTGGACGGCCTGGCGGAAGGCCGCCTGCTGCCGTACAACATCGGTTACTGCTTTTTCAAGACGGGCGACTACGCCAACGCCGCTCGCTGGTTCGACAGCTACATCGCCTCGGGCGACGCGACGGTGCGCGAGGACGCGATGAACCGCCGCGCGGACTGCGACTTCGGCCGCCGGGACTACAAGGCCGCCGTCACCTCTTACCAGAAGGTGCTGACGGAGTTCTTCACCCCCGACAATATCTATCCCTACTACCAGCAGGCGGTGGCCTATGGCCTGTCCGGCGACAAGCGCCGCAAGGTATCCACGCTGCTGCACATCGAGGACGCCACGCCGGGCGTGCCCCTCTATGAGGAGGCGCTCTACGAGCTGGGCCGCGCCCAGATGGACCAGGGCAACAACAACGACGCCGTGCGCTCCTTCACCCGCCTGCGCCGCAACACGCGGGACAATACCTGGGTGGCCCGGGCGCTGATCGGACTGGGCATGGTGCATCGCAATATGTCCGACTACGACACCGCCCTGGAGAACTACAAGGAGGTGGTGGCGCTGATGCCGAACAGCGAGTACGCCGGGGAGGCGATGACGGCGATCGAGTCGATCTATACGTCCCGGCGCGAGCCGGAAAAGTTCCTGGCGTACGTGGAGGAGAATTCGCTCGCGCAGAGCCGCAGCGACGCCGACCGCGAGAAGATGTACTTCAATACCGCCGAGCAGCTCTACCTGGCGGCCAACTACCAGCAGGCGGCCTCTACGCTGCGCAAGTACCTGGAGGACTATCCGGGCGGCGCGGACCGGCTGCAGGCGGAGTTCTACCTGGCCGAGTGCTACAACGCCTTCGGCGAGAAGGAGAAGGCCGTGGAGCACTACGCCGTGGCGGCCTCGGGCACGTCGGCGTATTCCTTCTCCGAGATGGCGCGCCTGCGCTACGCGGACCTGTCCTACGGGCTGGAACGCTACCAGGATGCGTACAAGGGCTATGAGACCCTGCTCGCCACGGCCCGGATGGATGCCAACAAGCAGAGCGCCCGCGTGGGTATGATGCGCTCCGCCTACCGGAGCAAGGACTATGCGGCGGCCATCGCCGCGTCCGACGAGGTGTCCGCCCTGCGCGGCCTGTCCGACGAACTGAAGCGGGAGACCACCTTCGTGAAGGCGAAGTCCAGCCTGGCCACGTCGCAGCGCGACCAGGCGTTCCGGCTGTTCCGCCAGCTCGCTTCCGATCCTACCTCGGCCATCGGGGCCGAATCCGAATACCTGCTGATCCAGAATCTCTACGACACGGGCAAGTTCGAGGCCGTGGGCGAGGAGGTCTATTCCTTCTCGCAGAAGGGCGGCGACCAGCCCTACTGGCTGGCGCGGGCCTACGTGGTGCTGGGCGACTCCTTCGCGGAGCGCGGCCAGTACGCCCAGGCCAAGGCCACCTTCGAGAGCATCCGGGACGGCTACGAACCCGAGGAGAACCCTGACGACATCCTCGACAGCGTCAAGATGAGACTGGAGCGTCTCGCCACCTTAATGCAAGAGTAAACGTATGAAGAATAGATTCAACCTGGCAATTGCCCTGATGGCGCTCTGCGCGCCGCTTTCTGCACAGAACATCAACCAGTCGGTGCAGGTGACCAACGACTACGTGACCCGTTTCGCCGACTTCCAGAAGCAGGGACCGGCACTGCAGGTGCCGGATTCGCTGTACCGCTTCGACTACAATTTCGACTATTCGGTTTTCGAGACCCCGTACAAGGGCTCCTATGAGTTCTCCCCGTACCGGATCGCAGTGAAGCCCGAGGCGCGCCTCTACGACGGCAGCAAGTTCTATATGCGTGCCGGGGCGGGCTATACCGTCCACCCGCAGTTCGAGCTGGCCTGGCAGATGATGCAGGAGCCCGATTTCGCCATCGGTGTGTTCGCCGAGGCGGGCGGCTTTTTCGGCAACTACCGGCGCCGCGACACGGACCAGCGGATTCCCGGCTACGACCTGAGCGGCCGCATCGGCGTGGGCGGTCAGTACCTGCGTCCGGCGGTGCGCCTGTCCTACCATTTCGGCTACGAAGGCATTTTCGCGGGTGAGCGCGCGGCGGAGCCGGATTTCCGTTCCCGATTCAATTCCGCCGTCGTGGCGGGCCGCATCCAGTCGCGCGAGCGGCCGGAGAACTACCTCTTCTACGATTTCGACCTGCAGTACCGCTACTCCGGGGATGGCGGCTACCTGAACGGCGCCGCGATCAAGATGGGCGAGAACAACACCCGTCTGGCCGTGTCCGTGGGCCCCGTCCTGGACGGCAAATACAAGATCCTGCTGGACGGCCTCTTTGAAATGGAATCCCTGCGTAAGAAAGACGCGAGCTACGACGCCGCCGTCTATGGCGAACTGTTCGGCGGCAAGCGCGCCGTCAGTCTGGGCTCCCTGAAACCGCACCTGGAGTTCCTGCTGGGCCCCGTCCGCCTGGATGCCGGCCTCCGGATGGACTGGGCGCAGGCCTCCGCCGGCGACCCGCAGTTCACCCTGGCGCCCGACGTGACGGCCCGCCTGGCCCTGCTCGACGCAAACCTGGAGCTGTACGCCGGCGTGAGCGGCGGGCAGAACGTGGAGAGCCACTATGCCATCAAACAGAACAACCATTTCTCCCACTTGGCGGCTTCCTCGGCGACGCTCTCCCGCGAGAAGCTTCGCGTGCGCGCCGGCCTGCAGGGGCATTGGAATTCCCGCCTGCAGTATGAACTCGAAGCAGGTTACGTTTCCTATCTCGGCAAGCCGCTGGCGGGCTACCACTGCGTGCTGCCGGTGGACTACAAGGCCGCCTACGGCCAGGCCCGCGTGTCCTGGCACGACGAGCGCTTCGAACTGGACGGCGCCTTGGCGTATGCCTACATGAAGATTTACGGGACTTACGCGGCCTACGCCCCGCCGGCATTCACCGCCGACGTGCGCGGCCGCTACAACTGGGACAAGCGCATCTGGGCCGGCTTCTTCGTGGAGGCGGCTTCCTCCCGGATGTCGCTTGCCGAAGACGGCGCCTGGATCCCGTGGTACGTGAATCCGGGCCTGACGGGCGAGTACCGGATCGATTCCCGCTGGACGGTCTGGGCCGAGGCGGGGAACCTGCTGGGCATGGCCATCGAGCGGGCGCCCGGATATGTCGAAAAAGGCCCTTACGGGACCGTCGGTTTGAGCCTGAAATTTTAGGAAAATCCGCTTATTTTTCGTAACTTTGACGGATTTCAAGAGATACTGATTCAAGATGATTGAGAAAGAAGATATGAAGCTTGCGGAAGAGCAGTATTCCGCCAATAGTATCCAGGTGCTCGAAGGACTGGAAGCAGTCCGCAAGCGCCCTTCGATGTATATCGGCGACATCGCCGAACGGGGTCTCCACCACCTGGTCTACGAGGTGGTCGACAACTGTATCGACGAGGCCATGGCCGGCTTCTGCGACACCATCGACGTGCGCATCCTCGAGGGTAATTCCATCCGCGTGCAGGACAACGGCCGCGGCATCCCGACGGGCATGCACGAGAAGGAGCACCGCTCCGCTCTGGAGGTCGTGCTGACCGTGCTGCACGCCGGCGGCAAGTTCGACAAGAACAGCTACAAGGTTTCCGGCGGTCTGCACGGCGTGGGCGTGTCCTGCGTGAACGCGCTGTCCGACTCGCTCGTGGCCGAGGTGCACCGCGAGGGCAAGGTGTTCAAGCAGAACTACTCCAAGGGCAAGCCCCTCGGACCCGTCGAGGTCGTGGGGGATGCGGACGACACCGGTACCATCATCACCTTCCACCCGGATCCGACGATCTTCACCCAGACCACGGTCTACCGCTACGAGACCCTGGCCGCCCGCCTGCGCGAGCTGGCCTTCCTGAACAAGGGCATCCACATCCGCCTGACCGACGAGCGCGAGCTCGCGGACGAGTTCGAGGTGGACGCCGCCGGCGAGTCCAAGGCCACCGGCCGCAAGGTCTTCCGTAACGAGATGTTCTACTCCGAGAAGGGCCTGAGCGAGTTCATCGAGTACCTCGACGCCGGCGCCCAGACGATCATCCCGCAGCCGATCTGCGTGAATTCCGACAAGATCATCCCGATCGACATCGCGCTGCAGTACAACAACGGCTACTCCGAGAAGATCTATTCCTACGTCAACAACATCCATACGATCGAGGGCGGTACGCACCTGCAGGGCTTCAAGATGGGCCTGAGCCGCTCCCTGAAACAGTATGCCGAGAAGAATAAGCTCCTGGACAAGTTCAAGGGCGACCTGGCTCCGGAGGACTTCCGCGAGGGCCTGACGGCCGTGATTTCCGTCAAGGTCGCGGAGCCGCAGTTCGAGGGCCAGACCAAGACCAAGCTGGGCAACCCCGAGGCCACCTCCGCCGTGTCCCAGGCCACCGCGGCCGCGATGGACATCTACCTGGAGGAGAATCCGAAGTTCGCCAAGACCATCATCGACAAGATCGTGCTGGCCGCGACGGCCCGCGCCGCCGCCCGCAAGGCGCGCGAGATGGTGCAGCGCAAGAGCCCGCTGGGCGGCGCCGGCATGCCCGGCAAGCTGGCGGACTGCTCCGAGCGCGATCCCGAGAAGTGCGAGCTCTTCCTCGTGGAGGGTGATTCCGCAGGCGGTACGGCCAAGCAGGGCCGCGACCGCAAGACGCAGGCCATCCTCCCGCTCCGCGGCAAGATCCTGAACGTGGAGAAGGCCTCCGGCGACCGCGCCTTCGATTCCGAGGAGATCCGCAACATCTACACCGCCCTCGGCGTGACCGTGGCGATGGAGGACGAGACCGGCGAGAAGCATATGGACCTGAGCAAGCTCCGCTACCACAAGGTGGTCATCATGACCGATGCCGATGTGGACGGCTCGCACATCGCCTGCCTGATCCTGACCTTCTTCTTCCGCTACATGTTCGACCTGATCAAGAACGGCTACGTCTATCTGGCGACCCCGCCGCTCTATCTTGTCAAGAAGGGCAAGGAAGAGGTGTACTGCTGGACCGAGGAGCAGCGTGAAGAAGCCGCCCTGCGGCTCGGCAAGGGCTCCGACAAGGGCTACACGGTGCAGCGCTACAAAGGTCTCGGCGAAATGTCCGACGTCCAGCTGTGGGAGACCACTATGGACCCGGCCCGCCGGCGCCTCCGCAAGATCACCATCGACAACGCGGCCGCGGCCGAGCGCACCTTCTCGATGCTGATGGGCGACGACGTTCCGCCCCGCCGCCAGTTCATCGAGGAAAACGCACATTACGCAAACATCGACGCATAACTATGTTAGACATTTTCGACAGAATCGAACGCGACAGCGGCGGCCCGATCGGCCAATATTTCGAACAGGGCTTCGGCTATTATATGTACCCCCGCCTCGAAGGCGAACTGGGCCCCCACATGGTCTTCAACGGCACCCCGGTGCTCAACTGGAGCCTGAACAACTACCTCGGCCTGGCCAACCACCCGGCCGTGCGCAAGGCGGACGCCGAGGCGGCCGCGCAGTGGGGCCTGGCCTACCCGATGGGCGCCCGTATGATGAGCGGCCACACTCGCTATCACGAGCAGCTCGAGCAGACCTTTGCCAAGTTCGAGAAGAAGGAGGACGCGTTCCTCTACAACTTCGGCTACCAGGGCATCGTGTCCACGATCGACGCGCTGACCGCGCGCCACGACGTGATCGTCTATGACGCGGAGTGCCACGCCTGCCTGCTGGACGGCATCCGCCTCCACATTGGCGAGAAGTACAAATACCGCCACAACAACATCGCCGACTGCGAGAAGGTGCTCGCCCGCGCCTGCCAGGTGGCGGAGGAGAACGGCGGCGGCGTGCTGCTGATCACCGAGGGCGTGTTCGGCATGACCGGCGCGCTCGGCATCCTGGACCAGATCGCCGCGCTGAAGAAGAAATACAAGTTCCGCATCCTGATCGACGACGCCCACGGCTTCGGCCTGCTGGGCGCGCACGGCCGCGGCACCTCCGAACAGCTGGGCTGCATGGACGACATCGACCTGTACATCGGCGCCTTCGCCAAGTCGATGGCGAGCATCGGCGGCTTCGTGGCCGGTCCGCACAAGATCATCAACTACCTGCGGGCCAACATGCGTTCGCAGATGTACGCCAAGTCCCTGCCGATGCCGCTCGTGATCGGCAACATGAAGCGCATGGAGATCATCGACTCCCCGGAGGGCGACGCGCTCCGCGCCAAGTGCTGGCAGATTACCCACGCCATCCAGGACGGTTTCAAGAAAGAAGGCTTCGACATCGGTGAGGCCCAGGCCTGCGTGACGCCGGTCCACATCTTCGGCGGCGTGGCCCAGGCCACCAAGATGGCCAAGGACCTGCGCGAGAACTACAGGATCTTCTGCTCGATGGTCATCTACCCGGTGATCCCGAAGGGCATGATCATCTTCCGCATCGTTTCCACGGCCGCCCATACGATGGAGGACGTGGAATACACGCTGAACGCTTTCAAGGAGATCAAGGCCAAGCTCGACGCCGGTCTGTACGACGGCGACGACATCGCCGAAATGACCATCAAATAATCATCGTCATTCCCGGCCTGACCGGGAATCTCATTCCACTATGAATCTACAGGACAAGGTAATCATCGTGACGGGAGCCAGTTCGGGTATCGGACTGGCCTCTGCGCGTCAATTCGGCAGCGAAGGAGCGAAGGTCGTGATGGCCGCGCGCTCCTACGACAAGCTCTCGGAGCTCGCGCCGTCCGTCGCTCCCGCGGAGCGGGTGCTCTGCGTAAAGTGCGACGTGACGCGGGAGGAGGATTGCCGGGCCCTGGTCGAGGCCGCCGTGGCGCGCTTCGGACGCATCGACGTGCTGGTCAACAACGCCGGCATCTCCATGCGGGCGATGTTCAAGGACCTGGACCTGCAGGTCATCCACCGCCTGATGGACGTGAACTTCTGGGGCACGGTCAACTGCACGAAGTTCGCGCTGCCGTACCTGCTGGAGACGAAGGGCTCCGTGGTGGGCGTCATCTCCGTGGCCGGCTATTCCGCGCTGCCCGCGCGGACCGGTTACAGCGCCTCGAAATACGCCATCCGCGGCTTCCTGGACACGCTTCGCATCGAGCATCTCAAGGACGGACTGAACGTCCTCGTGTTCGCGCCGGGCTACACCGCCTCGAACGTCCGCAACGCGGCCCTTACCGCCGACGGTTCCGCCCAGGGCGAGACGCCGCTGGACGAGGGCAGCCTGATGAGCGCGGAGGACTGCGCGAAGCACCTTTCGCGCGCCCTGTACCGCCGCCGTTCGCAGGTCACGCTGACCCCGCTGGGCCGGCTGACTGTGTGGGCCCACCGGCTGTTCCCACGCCTGACCGACCGCCTGACCTACAGTTACATCGCCCGCGAGACGGGCAGCCCGTTCAAATAGCCGCCCGATGAAAAGTCCGCTCCTGCGCATATTGCTCCCGCTCGGAATCGCGTTCCTCCTGCTGGTCCTGCTGATGCCGCGCAGCGCCAAGTTCGCCTACGACTACCGCAAGGGCCGGACCTGGAAATACGAGACGCTCTACGCCCAGTTCGACTTCCCGATCTACAAGACGGAGGAGCAGCTGCTCGCGGAGCGGGGAGACGCTTCTGCGGAGGCGATTCCGTATTACAAGTATTCCGAAGAGATCGTTTCGCGCAATGTCCGCGCCGCCGAGCGTCTGGAGCTGGGCTCGCTGCGCAGCGCCACGGTGTCCTCGCTCCGCGCCATCTACCAGAAGGGCGTGGTGGCCGACGACAAGGATCGCCGCCGCGGGGCCTCCGATCCGGACGTGCTCTACATCCAGCGCGACAAGCGCGCCACGAAGGTGCCTTCCTCCGAGGTGTACCGCCTGACGGACGCCCGCGCGCGTCTGCTCGCCGACCTGACGGACGTGTCCGGCGCGAACGTGGATTCGCTGCTGCGCGCCTCCGGGGCGTACGAACTGCTGGTGCCGAACCTGCTCTTCGACGAGCAGACCACGGAACTGGTGCACGCCGAGTCCGCGACGAGCATTTCGCCCACCTCGGGCTACGTGAACGCCGGCCAGCTGATTGTCAAGGAAGGAGAAATCGTGACGGGCGAGATCGCCCAGATGCTGGATTCCTACAAACGGGAATTCGAAGCCAACATGGGCTACACGGGCCCGCCGGCGCTGATGCTGCTCGGGAACGTTATCATCGCCCTGGCTATCGTCGCGCTGCTGTTCCTGTCCATCCTGCTGAACAACAAGCGTATCCTGAACGACTCCCGGTTCCCGTACCTGGTGGTCGTCTTCCTGCTGGGCGCCGTGGCGGCGCTCATCCTGGTCCGCGTGAACGAGAAGGCGCTCTACCTCGTGCCGTTCACGCTGGTCGCCCTGCTGCTGCAGGCCTTCATGAAAAACCGCCTGGTGGTGCCGGTCTATGTGGTGTCGCTGCTGCCGCTGCTGATCTTCAGCCACGACGGCTCCGTGCTCTTCGTGATGTTCTTCGTGGCCGGCATGGTGGCGACCCTGGCTTTCCGCCGCTTCAACCGCGGTTGGAAGCAGTTCATCACCGCACTGATTACCTTCGGCGTGCTGGCGCTGACCTACCTGGGCTTCCGCGCCGCCGAGTTGGTGGCGGGCAACGTGTGGGCGGCGCTGCTGAGCCTCTTCATCGGATCGATGCTCACGGTGGCGGGCTATCCGCTCATCTATCTGTTTGAGCGCCTGTTCAACCTGGTGTCCAACTCGCGCCTCATCGAGCTTTGCGACGTATCCAACCCGCTGGTCCGCGAGCTGGAGCAGAAGGCGCCGGGCACCTTCCAGCATTCGCTGCAGGTGATGAACATGGTGGACACCGTGGCGCGGGCCGTGGATGCGAACGCCGACCTGGTGCGCGCCGGCGCTCTGTACCACGACATCGGCAAGCTTTATAACCCTCTTTGCTTCATCGAGAACGAGTCGCTGGTCCTGCGGGACGGGCGGCCGCGTTACCACGAGGGGATGAGTCCGGAGCAGAGCGCCCGGGAGATCATCCGCCACGTCCCCGAGGGCGTGGAGCTGGCGCAGAAGAACCGTCTGCCGGACATAATCATCGACTTCATCCGCAGCCACCACGGCACCACCACCACCGGCTACTTCTACGGGCGGTTCCTGCAGGCCGGCGGCGATCCGGCCCTGGCCGGGGAGTTCCGCTACCCGGGCATCAAGCCCGTGACCAGGGAGCAGATTATCCTGATGCTCTGCGACAGCGTGGAGGCGGCGTCCCGGACGCTGACCGAGTTCACGCCGGAGGCGTATTCCGCCTTCGTGGAGAAGATCGTGGCCGGCAAGATGGAGGAGGGACAGTTCGACCGCGCCGACATCTCCATCAGCGAGCTGGGCACGGTCAAGGAGACCCTGAAACAATACCTCGCGCAGATCCATCACGAGCGCGTGGCTTATCCGCAAGGAAAACAAGATAATACAAAATAGAATCATGAAAGTTAAAGAAAAGAAAATTGATGATCTCAACCGCCAGCTGACCATCGAGGTGGCTGCGGCAGACTATGCAGAAATCGAAAAGAAGAAACTCGCCGACCGCCGCCGCACGGCGGAGTTCAAGGGTTTCCGCAAGGGCATGGTGCCCGCTTCCCTGATCAAGCGCGTCTATGGCGAGCAGGCGCTCGTCGAGTCCGTGAACCAGGTGATCGGCCAGGCCCTGGACAAGCACATCACCGACAAGAAGCTCCGCATCCTGGGCGAGCCGCTCGCTTCCGAGAAGCAGCCGCAGATCGAGTGGGCCGACGGCAACGACTTCACCTTCGTCTTCGACCTGGGCCTGAGCCCGGAGGTGAACGTGGAGGTGGAGAAGGCCGACACCGTGCCTTCCTACACCGTCTCCGTGTCCGCCAAGGACAAGGCGCCGATGATCGAGAATATGAAGAAATACTACGCCGAGCACAAGGAGGAGGGCCAGGAGGCCAAGACCGACGAGGAGATCGAGAAGGAAGTGTCGGAGCGCATGAAGAACCAGTACCAGAGCGAGGCCGAGTGGCGCCTGACCAAGGACATCCGCAGCTTCTTCATCCAGAAGGCGAACGTCCAGCTCCCCGAGGCTTTCCTGAAGCGCTGGCTCGTCGAGGCCAACAACGGCAAGCTTTCCGCCGAGGACGTGGAGAAGGATTTCCCGGGCTTCGCCGAGGACTTCAAGTGGCAGCTGGTGCGCGGTTCCCTGATGCAGAAGTGGGGCTTCAAGGTGGAGGAGAAGGACCTGCACGAGCAGGCCGAGGCTTTCGCCCGCTACCAGTACGCGATGTACGGCATCGGCAACGTGCCCGACGAGATGGTCAAGGAAATGGCCGTCAATATGTTGCAGGACCAGAAGCAGATCGACCGCCTGGTCGAGCAGGTCGAGGACCGCAAGGTGCTGGACAAGATCAAGGAGACCATCACCCTCAAGCCCACGAAGATTACGGCTGCAAAATTCCGCGAACTGCAGTAGTTTGGCACGGGAATTGTCACATTTGAACTATCTTAATACTCTCTTATTATGAACAAATTATTCAAATGGTTCGTAGTGGGTGCGATGCTCCTGGTGGGAGCGTTCACCTCCAATGCCCAGGGCTTCGGCGGCCAGATGCCCAGCGCCGACGAGATCGCCAAGATGCGGGCTGATCAGATGAAGGAAACCGTCAGCTTGACGGATGACCAGTATGCCAAGGTTACTGTCATCTTCAAGGAGGAGATGGAAGCGATGCAGAAGATGTTCGAAGGTGGCGGCGGCATGGGCGGCGACTTCGAGCAGATGCGCAAAGACATGGAGAAGCGCCAGGAAGAGCAGAACAAGAAGCTCAAGGAAATCCTGACCGAGGACCAGTTCAACAAATGGCAGAAACAGCAGGAAGAGATGCGCGCCCAATTCGGTGGCGGCGGATTCTGATCCCGCTGACTGAATAACCCAAAAGAAATCCCGGACACCGAGTGCCCGGGATTTCTTTTTTCATTCGCGCGTCTTACCGCCGGAGGTTCTTGGAGGTGAGGTTGAGGCGGTATTTGAAGGTGCGGTTGCCGTGGTAGTAGTCCATCGCGAGGGTGTTGGCGTCGTCGAAGGAGATGCTGTTCAGCAGGCGGTCGCGGTAGTGGTTCTTGCACTCGGGCTCGGCCCAGGCCAGGACGTAGTTCTTGTCGTCCTTCTGGTACACGACGATGACGGTGTAGCCGCGGTGGTCGAACATCGCGGCGGTGTATTTCGAGGAATTCTTCTTGCCCTTGGCATTCTGGTACTCCTCGACCAGCGAACTCTCCTCCTGCAGGATGTTGAACTTGAGATGCCTGGCGGTGGTCAGCGCGTCGGGGTTCTCGGTCAGCCACCAGTTGATGGCGGCGTCGGTGAGGTAGAAGTTCTCCGGAATCTCCTCCAGCAGGGGGTTGTTCCGCACATCCTGGAGCATCAGGCGCATGAAGGGCCGCTCCATGCCGCTGAGCGCCACTTCGTTGATGCGGCCGCTGAGGCGGTAGGGCGCAGAATCTCCGACCGTCCACTCGCTGTTCCCTTCAAAGGCGACGCAGCCGAAGTCGTCGGTCTGCGGGGCGTAGGCGGCGGCGACGTAGGTCTGCGCCAGCCCGTCGAGGCTGGACAGCATGTAGTTGAAGCGCAGATAGCGGGTGTCGCGGATGGTCAGCACGGAGGTGCTGTCCACGAAGGTGCGGCAGGCCGTGTCTCCGTCGGGTGCGGCGGGCGCGTCATAGACGCTTTCCTGCGTCCAGCCGCCCTTCTCCTGCTTGAACGTGACGATGCGGACCACATCCAGCGCGATCAGCATCTCCGGGCCGCCGAGGCAGACCGCGTAGATGCGGTCCACGGCCTCGCGCCGGTCGGCGATGGCGCGGAATTCCGTATCTTCGGGCAGCAGTCCCGCCGCGATGGCCGCGGCCTGCGCCATGTCGTAGGGCGAGATGTTGAGCAGGGTGTCCTTGCGCGCCAGGATGTCGGGCGCATAGACGGAGGACGGGTATTTCTTCAGGAACTTGTCGAAGGCCGCCAGCGAAGGAGCTGCGACGGTCTTGTTATACAGTTTGGTCTCCGCCTTCTTCTGGGCTGCGAGCGGCGCGGCGGCCAGCAGCAGGACCAGGAGGGCGGTCAGGATCTTTCTCATAGATAGGTTTCGAAGTAGTCGGTGATTTTCTCGTAAAGGTGCACGCGGGCTTTGCCGCGCATATTATGCTCGTCCAGCGGGTAGGGGAACCAGTCCACGGGGATGCCCGCCTCGATGCACGCCTGCACGAAGTTGAGCGAGTGCTGCGGCACGACGGTGCCGTCCAGCAGGCCCTGGCAGATGAGCACGCGGCCGGTGAGGTCCTTGGCGCGCGGGATGAGCGAGGCCGCCTCGTAGCCCTCGGGATTGGTCTGCGGCGTGTCCATGTAGCGCTCGCCGTACATGACCTCATACCACTTCCAGTCGATGACCGGACCGCCCGCCACGGCCACCTTGAAGAAGCCGGGATTGCGGGTGGTGAGCGAAAGGGTCATGAAGCCGCCGTAGCTCCAGCCGTGCACGCCGATGCGCTCGCGGTCGATCCACGGGGCGCGGTCCAGCAGGGCGCGGATGCCGGCCATCTGGTCGGCCACCTCGGCCGTGCCGCACTGGCGGTTGATGGCCTTCTCGAAGGCCGCGCCGCGGTTCTGCGTGCCCCGGTTGTCCTGCACGTAGACGACGTAGCCGCGCTGGGCCATCAGCATCTCCCACATCCGGACGTCGCCGAGCCAGGAGTCGTTGACCAGCTGCGAGTGCGGGCCGCCGTACACGTAGACGACGAGGGGATATTTCTTGGCGGGGTCGAAGCCCCGCGGGTAGTAGAGGCGGTAGTAGTTGTCGAACTGCCCGTCGGCGGACGGGGTGGTGCCCAACTCCACGCGGCACTGGGCGTACTCGTCCAGCGGGTCGAGGGCGGTGAGGACCTTCTCCAGCAGCTTGCCGTCGGCAGCGCGGACCTGCGTGACGCCGGGCACGTTGAAGGAGCTGTAGCGGTCGATGAACTTGCTGCAGTCCGGGGACATCGTGACCTGGTGCCAGCCCTCCTCGGAGGTGAGGCGCTGCGGCTTCCCGGTGCCCTTTTTCTTAATCTGGATGCGGAACAGGTGGTTCTCGATGGGAGAGACCTCCGCGGAGGTGTAGTAGACGTATTTGCCGTCGTTGGCCACGTAGGCCACGTCGGCGTCCACGGGCGTGAAGCGCTCCACGCGGCCGAGTGTGTCGCAGCGGTAGAGGTTGCGGTAGCCGTCGCGGTTGTCGGTGCGGTAGAGGAACTCGTAGCTGCCCTGCAGGAAATAGAGCGGGTCCATCGGCTCCACCCAGGCGTCGTTGTGCTCCGTCAGGAGGGTGCGCACGAAGCGGCCGTCGTCGGAGCGGTACATATTGAGGTGCATCTCGTGCTGGCTGCGGTCGAGCACCTGCACGAAGAGGTATTTGCCTTCCGGCGACCAGGTGATGTTGGTCAGGTAGCGCTCGTCGTCGAAATCATCGACCTGCAGGGTGGAGAGGATGTTGCCTTCCAGGTCGGTCACGCACAGGGAGATGTGCTCCGAGGCCATCCCGGCCATGGGGTAGCGGATCATATTCGCCTCGCCGGTGCGGGTGGTGATGTCGAGCAGGGGATAGAGCGTGACGGCGTATTCGTCCTTGCGGTAGACGGCGAGACGCTGTCCGTCCGGGGCGGGGAAGACGCCGCGGTCGATGCCGAATTCATTGCGGCTCACGGACTGGCCATACACGATGCCGGGGCCTTCCGGGGTGGGAAGTTTCCACTCCGGGCGCTCGCGGCGCGGGAGTTCCTTGGTCAGCTGGCTGTCTTCCGTCCAGAAGAGGCGGACCTGCTCGGGATAGACGGAGCGTTCGCCCTGGCCGACGGACTCGGCCACGGTGAGCAGGCGCGCGTTGGGATTGCCCTCCGGGTGCGTAGCCAGGACACCCGCGACGAGCAGCAGCAGAGCGCCCGTCATAGCGACTCGCCTCCGGTGAAGATGGGAATCTCGGAATTGCCGGTGCCCGGGCTGATGGACACGATCTTGTCTACGATGTAGTGCTGCATGCCGCGCCAGGGAAGCATTCCGTTGTATTCCTTGTAGTGGAGCTCGACGTTCTTGCCGCTGCAGAGCATCAGCGAGTCGGCCACTTCCTTATTCACGACGGAGAAGTTGAACTCGTTGGACTGGAGGCTGCCGCCGGTTTTCTGGTTGCTCTTGAAGCCGGTCTGGATGAGACGGCCTTCGTAGGTCTTCCAGATCCAGCCTTTGTAGACGATCTGGTTCAGCTCGCCGGCCTTGACGCCCTCGCCGAAGACGAAGTAGAACTTGAAGTACACGAAAACCGCTGCTCCGACCAGCAGGATGGCCGTGAGCCAGGTGATGATTTTGCCTTTGGTTGACATAACGCTCTCGGATTGTTATTTGAATCACAAATATAACAATAATCCCGGAGGAACGGATAAAAAAGAACCCGGGCACCTGGTGTCCGGGTTCTTTCAACCTATGATGTCGCAGAAGCTTACTTCTTGCGGTTCTTGTAACGCTGATAGAACATATCAACACGGCCGGCGGTATCGACGATCTTCATCTTGCCGGTGTAGAAAGGGTGAGATGTGTTGGAAATCTCAAGCTTTACGAGGGGGTACTCGACACCGTCAATGGTGATGTTCTCCTTGCTGGTAGCGCAGGAGCGGGTGATGAACACGTCCTCGTTTGACATATCCTTGAAAGCTACAAGACGGTAGGTTTCGGGATGGATTCCTTTTTTCATTACACTAGTGTTTTTGAATCGAGGCGCAAAGATAACAATAAATTTCGTAATTTTGCAAACTATGACACTGATAAAATCCATCTCCGGCATCCGCGGTACCATCGGCGGTGCCCCCGGCGAGGCCCTGACGCCCGTCGATATCGTGAAATTCACCTATGCCTACTGCGCCTGCCTGAAGGTGCGCAAGCCCGCGCCCAACAACGGCAAACGTTATAAAGTGGTCGTCGGCCGCGACGCACGCATCAGCGGCGCGATGGTCGAGCAGCTCGTCTGCGGCACCCTCGTGGCCTGCGGCGTGGATGTCGTGAAGTGCGGCTTCGCCTCCACGCCGACCACGGAACTGGCCGTCGGCTTCGCCGGCGCGGACGGCGGCATCATCCTGACCGCCAGCCACAATCCCCGCCAGTGGAACGCCCTCAAACTGCTCAACGAGCACGGCGAGTTCCTGACCGCCGCCGAGGGCCAGGCCATCCTGGACCTCGCGGAGAGCGGCGACTTCGACTTCGCCCCGGTGGACGAGCTGGGCAGCATCGAGGAGCACGACTTCACCGACGAGCACATCGACGCCGTCCTGGCCCTGGAGGCCGTGGACGCCGAAGCGGTGCGCAAGGCTGGCTTCAAGGTGGTCCTGGACGCCGTCAACTCCGTCGGCGGCATCATCATGCCGCGCCTGCTGGAGCGCCTCGGCGTGCAGTGCATCACCCTCAACGGCGAACCTACGGGCGATTTTGCCCACAACCCCGAGCCGCTGCCGAAGAACCTCGTGGAACTCAGCGACACGGTGGTCCGGGAGAAGGCCGACCTGGGCATCAGCGTCGATCCCGACGTGGACCGCCTGGCCTTCATCTGCGAGGACGGCAAGCCCTTCGTCGAAGAATACACCCTCGTGGCGGTGGCGGACTACCTGCTCGAGCGGGCCGAGAAAGCGGGCGTGACCCCGCGCAACACGGTTTCCAACCTCAGCTCCAGCCGCGCCCTTCGCGACGTGACCGAGGCCCACGGCGGCACCTACTATGCCGCGGCCGTGGGCGAGGTCAACGTGACCACCAAGATGCACGCCGTGAACGCGCTGATCGGCGGCGAGGGCAACGGCGGCGTCATCTATCCCGCGAGCCACTGCGGCCGCGACGCGATGGTGGGCGTGGCGCTCTTCCTCAGCCACCTGGCCCACAAGGGCCTGAGCGTCAGCGCATACAAGGCCACGCTGCCGCCGTACTTCATCGCCAAGAACCGCATCGACCTGAGCGACGCGGCCCTGATCGACCGCATCCTGGACGCGATGAAGGAGCAGTTCAAGAACGAAAAGGTGAACACGATCGACGGCGTGAAGATCGACTTCGAGGCCAACAAGACCTGGGTCCATCTCCGCAAGTCCAACACCGAGCCGATCATCCGCATCTACTCCGAGGCGCAAACCGAGGAGGAGGCGCAGCGCCTCGGCGAGGAAGTCATCGCGCTGGCGCAGCGCATCATCGGCGCCTAAGGCCATGTTCTCCTTCCGCACCACGCCGATCGACGAGCAGCTCGACAGGAGCCTGCGCGAGGGACGGGTCGCCTGCTTCTGCACGCAGAACTGCTGGGACCCGTCCCGCGGGCGCTACCTGTACGACATTTTCCGCGAACGCGGGAACCTGGAGCGCATCTTCTCGCCGCGCGACACCGAGCTGACGCCCGACACCAACCACATCGACTTCAGCGCCGACGAACTGGAGGGGCTGGACGCCGTGGTGGTGGAGATCCAGGACGTGGGCACGCGCTACTTCAACTACACCCGCGACGTGATGCGGCTGCTGTCGATGTGCGCCCGCATGGCCGAGAGTCCGTCGGTCTTCATCGTGGACCACATCAACCCGGCGGGGCGCGTGGTCGAAGGGACCATGCCCGCCGTGGAGTCCGACATCTGGACGCCCAAGGTGGCGCACCGGCACGGCCTCACGCTCGGCGAGCTCTGCCACCTGTGGTGCAGCGAGATCGGGGCGAAGTTCCCCTTGCACATCATCTCCGCCTTCGTTTCCGACGTGGGCAAGGACCTGCTGCCCTGGACCATCGCGCCGGCTTCCGACATCCCGGGGATGTTCACCTGCGAGATGTATCCCGGCGGCGGCCTTTGGAACAACACCTCCGTCACCCCGGCCATCGGCACGGCGCGCCCGTACGAGTACTTCGGCGCCCCCTTCATCAAGAGCGGCGACGTGCGCTTCCTGCCCACGCCGCCCGGCGTGATGATGCGCCCGTGCTCCTTCACGCCGGCCGCCGGCCGCTACGCCGGCGAGCGCTGCTACGGCTACCAGATCATGCTCCAGCCGGGCGTGCAGTACCATTCGCTGCTGCACACGTTGCAGCTGATGCGTTTCCTGTCGGAGCGCTATTCACAGGTGGAGTTCTTCGATTCGCTGTTCGTCAAGGTGGCGGATCCCGTGATCGAGGAGTACCTGCGCGGGCGCCTGACCTTCGACGTGGTGCAGGAGCACGTCAAGCTGGAGGAGCAGAAGTGGATCCGCAAGGCCAAGCGCTACATCCTCTACGAGGACGCACCCTACCGGATGAAATAACGAAAAAAAGCATCTGCCCGACGGACAGATGCTTTTTGGTACTGGGTAGGAGAATCGAACTCCTATTGCGAGATTGAGAATCTCGAGTACTAACCGTTATACGAACCCAGCGGTTGGGAGTGCAAAGGTACGCAAATTTTTTGATTCACCAAATTTTTCTTTCCCTTGCTGGAAAAATTAGTCGACGGGATCGACGTCGGGGTAGGTGCCGGGGGCGAGGGCGTCCAGGAGGGCGGCCTTGCGGGCGGCGAGGGAGCGGTCGCGGGGGAGGAAGCGGCGGTCGAGCACCGCGCCGTCGCCCTGGCGGCGGATCTCCACCAGGCGTGTGAAGGGCGGGAAGCCGAACGCGCGCCGCTCTTCGAGGAGTTCGTCCGGGCCGCGCGAGGCGTCGAAGCGGGCCGGGACTGCGGTCTGCACGAGGACCCGCGGGGCGAACTGGCAGAGCGTGCCGACGATCTGCGCGGCGCGCTCGTCGGCGCGGAAATCGTCGCGCGAGACGAGGGCATCGGCCTGCAGCACCGCCAGCAGCGCCACGCCAGGGATGCCTTCCCGCTTGAGCGCGTTCAGGGTCCGGACGAGGATCTCCCGTTCCGGGAACAGGGCCGTGATCTCTTCCTGCAACGCCTCTGGTTTCTCCCAGCCGCGCAGCAGCAGGACCGGGCCGTCGGTCTGGCGGACGGCGTCGATCAGTTTGCGCGAGAAGTTGCCGACCACTCCGTTTTTGCGCCGTTCGGCCGACAGGTCGATGATTTCGGCGGGGGATTGACCGACGGATCCTGAGCCTGGACCGACGGTTCCTGAGCTTGTCGAAGGACCGTCGGCGAGGGTATATTTTCCGAGACGGACGTTGAGGAGCGTCTCCAGCGAAGGGACGGCCGCGCCGAGCAGGACGCGTGCGCCGTGGATGCCCGCGAGGGCGATGCCCGCGTCGCGGCCGTGGTAGCGCGGCGCCGGCTCGGTCTGCTTGTAGGCGGGATCCTGCTCCTCGTCCACGACCACGAGGTCCAGCGTCCGGAAGGGCAGGAAGAGCGCCGAGCGCGTGCCGAGGATGATGACGGGCGCACCCCGGCGCAGGCGTTCGGCGGCGGCGCGGCGCTGCACCGGCGTCTTGCCGGAATGGAAGACCACCAGCCGGTCTCCGAAAGCCGGGGCCAGCAGCGCCTCCAGCTGGTTGCAGAAGGCGATTTCGGGGGTCAGCACCAGGGCCTGCCGGCCCGCGTCGAGCGTCTCCCGCAGGGCGGGAAGATAGGTGTCGCGGCGGTCGGGGGCCGTGAGGACCAGCGGTTTTGGGGAGGGGATTCGCCGATCGTCCTTCGGCAGGCTCAGGAAGCGTCGGCGAATGACGGACTCTGACTCATACCCCGCCATCTCCGCGAGCAGCGCGTCGCGCTCGGCCGTGAGCCGGGCCGTGACGCGCTCGTTGTGCCGCCCGGCGAGCTGCTGCTCCTTCTTCTCCAGGCGCTCGCGCAGGCGGGCGAGGATGTCGGCGGCCGTCTGCTCGCTGCGCAGCTTGAGCAGAGGATAGGCGGCCTTGTAGACCTCTCCCAGGGTGCAGAGGTAGTAGTCGGCGAGGAACGTCCAGAAGCGCAGCTCCTCCGGCGTGACGGCGGGCAGTTCGTCCTGCACCGCCACGATGTCCTGGATGCGCTCCGGCGGCAGGCCGGGCTCCTTGAGGCTGCACCAGACCACGCCGTCGTAGCGCCGCCGCCCGAGCTCGACGCAGACGCGCCGGCCCGGCTCCAGGGGCGTGGGAGCGGCGTAGGTGGGAATCCACCGGAGTTTGACCGGCAGGAGAACCTGAATGTATGTCCGGGCTGCCGTCATTTCCGGGAGGGGACTAATCGGTATCGCCGTCCGGTTCGTTGGCCGTACGGGCGAACTCCATCAGGGAAAGGGAGATGTGGCAGTAGCCGTTGGGGTGCTTGTCCAGGTAGTCCTGGTGCTCGTCCTCCGCGCGGTAGAAATTCTTCAGGGGCTTGACCTCCACGGCGAGCGGCGCCTTGATCTCGCCCGCCACGCGGTCGTAGATCTTCTGGATGGCAGGCAGGTCGGCCGGGTCGTTGTAGTAGATGCCGGTGCGGTAGCGCGTGCCCTCGTCGCCGCCCTGCTTGTTGAGGCTGGTCGGGTCGATGGCCATGAAGTAGATCTGGACCAGGCGTTCCAGACCAAGCACGTCGGGGTCGTAGACCACGTGGACGGCCTCGGCATAGCCGGTGGAGTCTGTATAGACTTCCCGGTAGGTGGGGTATGCGATATTTCCGTTGGCATAGCCCGCCTCGGTCTTGACTACGCCGCGAATGCGTTTCAGGTAATGCTCGGCGCCCCAGAAGCAGCCGGCTGCCAGATAAAGATCCTTTGTCATAATGCAAAAATACAAGCAAAGGAAGAATTATGCAAGAGATAAAATTAGTATATTCGCGCTCAGAAAGAAATCAAAACGTAACACATTATGAAACAGATTCTCATGATGGCAGCTACTCTGCTTTTTGCCGTTTCCTGCGGCGCCAACAAGGATTCCAAGGCCCTGGTCTTGTACTATTCGCAGGGCGGTACGACGAAGGCCGTCGCCGAGGCGATCCAGACCGCCATCGGTGCGGACATCGAAGAGATCGTACCCGTCGACCCCTACGATCCCGACTTCAACGCCACCATCGCCCGCGGCCAGAAGGAGATGAGCGAGGGCAAGTTCCCGGAGCTCCAGCCGCTCAAGGCCGACGTCAGGGACTATGACGTCATCTTCATCGGCTATCCCGTCTGGTTCGGCACCTACGCCAACCCGATCGAGACGCTGATCGCCACCGTCGACTTCAGCGGCAAGAAGGTCGTTCCGTTCTGCACC
Source organism: Bacteroidales bacterium (assembly GCA_017960585.1). Lineage (GTDB taxonomy): Bacteria > Bacteroidota > Bacteroidia > Bacteroidales > UBA932 > Cryptobacteroides. The sequence continues at coordinate 5,542 of JAGCYX010000015.1, read as the reverse complement.
TTCGGCAGCGGCGGCCTGGATACCAGCGAGAAGGCGCTCCGCGAGAAACTCCCCAATGCGACCGTCCTGCCGGGCTACGGCGTCCGTGCCGCCCGCATCGCCGCGGCCCCTGCCGAGGTGGAGAACTTCCTGAAGGCCAATGATTTCCTGGCCGGTGAGTATGTGAAGCCGGCGGAGTTCCCGGCCCCGCACGCCGTCTCCGAGGAGGAGTCCGCCATCTTCGACACCGCCGTGGGTACCTACCCGATGATCCGCGCCAAGGCCGCCGAAGTGGCCGAGCGCGACGTGCCGGGTGGTAAGGAATACCTCTTCTCCGCCGAGGAGCGCGGCGGCACCATCAAGGTGCTCGTCCTCGCCGAAGAGGGCAAGGATCCCGTCTTTACGCAGGTTCTGCGCTAGGCATCACAGCCGTTCCATACACCAGGCGAACGCCCGGGCCAGTCGGCCTTCGTTGTCGTTGAAATGCCCGCCCGGCTCCCGGGCGAGCGTGCAGTTCTGCGCCCCGAGCTGCTCCTGCAGCAGGGCGTACTGCGCCCGCAGGCAGTCGCCGACCCGCGCGATGGCCTGGTTCTTCACCTGCTCCTCGCGGTCGCCAAGGCTCAGATAGACCTGGTCCGCCAGGGGCGCGTGCTTCCGGGCGAACGGGAGCCAGTCCCGGATCCACACCGACGGCGAGGCGGCCGCGACGGCCCGGAAGCTGTCGGACTGGGCGGACGCCCACAGCGCGAACAGGCCGCCGAGCGAATAGCCGCCCAGGATGACCGGCAGGGGCCCGAAGCGCTCCTGCAGCGCCGGGACCAGCGAGACGAGCACGTACTGCAGCGTCTCCTGCGCGTGCATTCCCGCCTCCGGCTCCCGCGAGATGTTCGCGTCCGGCCAGGGCATCAGGTCGATCATCCAGTCCGCAAGTTCCACCGTGGCCAGCAGGAAGGGCAGCGGCGAGCGGGCCGCGATTTGCGCGGCCTCCGCCTCCAGCGTGGCGTTCTCGTGCCGCGCGGAGGGTTGGATCAGCAGGCAGTCCGGCCGTTCCGATCCGAACAGCCGGCAGGTCCTGCCTTCTATGAGCAACTGCTCGAGCATCCCTGTCCGATTATCATTCAAATGTAAGAATAATTCAGGAAAAGTGTGCGGACACTACCGCTCGCGGAAGCCCTGGAGGAGGTAAAGGATCGGGAAGATCTCCAGACGGCCGACGAGCATTTCCAGCATGCCGGAGATCTTGAGCAGGACGGGGAAATCGCCGTAATTCGCCATAGAACCGACCTCTCCGAAACCGGGCCCCACGTTGCCGATGCAGGCGATGGAGGCCGTGACGGCCGTCGTGAAATCCAGTCCGCCCGCCATATTGATGATGCCCCCGACGCCCAGGATGATCAGGTAGCAGAAGATGAAGCCGAACGTGTCGTTTACCTGCCGTTCGCTGCGGGGGACGCCGTCCATCCGTATGGTGTATACGGCACTGGGATTCATGAAATTGCGCATCTTCTTGCCCACGCCCTTGAGGGCCAGCAGCAGGCGGTCCATCTTGATGCCGCCCGAGGTGGAGCCGCTGCAGCCGCAGAACAGCGAGCAGGCGACGAGGATGCCCATCGACAGGGGCGGCCACAGGGTCGTGTCCTGCGTGGCGAAGCCTGTCGTGGTGGAAATGGACGTCACCTGGAAGGCTGCATCCCGCAGAGCGGCCCCGAACGACGTGTAGCCGCCGCGGGTCAGCAGGTCCTGGGTGATCAGGACGGTACACAGGACGACCATGCCGAAGAATACCCGGAAGATTTCCGATTTGAAGACGCTTTTGCCGCTGCCGCGCACGAAGGTCAGGAAGAGGAGTCCGAAATTGATGCCCGAGGCCAGCATGGCGAAGGTCAGGACCACCTCGGCGGCCGGGTTGGCGAACGAGGCGATGCTCGCGTTGCGGTCGCAGAAGCCGCAGGTGCTGCAGGCCGACATGGCCGTGGTGGCGGCGTCGAACCAGCCCAGCCCCGTGAGTTTCAGCGCGAAGAGCGTCACGAAAGTGAGGACGATGTAGGTGACCAGGATGCGGTTGGCGAAGCGCTCGCTCCGCCCCGAGGACATGCCCGCGCGGGCCATCGTGGAGATGGCCGTTCCGGACAGTTTGGCCTGGTCCTGGCGCCCGATCATCAGGCGCGAGAAGAGGGTCACGATTCCGATACCGCCCACCCAGGCCGTGGCGATGCGCCAGAACTGGAGCCCGCGCGGGAGCGCCTCGATGTCCGTCAGGATGGAAGCGCCGGTCGTCGTGAATCCCGACACGCTCTCGAAGAGCGCGTTCACCAGGTTGAAGTCCCCGCCGTAGAAGAAATACGGGAACATCCCGAAGAGGCAGCCGACGAGCCATGAGACGACGACGATGCAGTTGGCTTCCCGGAAATTGAGTTTATGCTGGCCGCTCCGGATGAAGATGAGCGGGAAGAATCCGACGATGCCGGTGGCGAAGGCCGAGAAGAGCAGGGGCATCCTGCTGACGTCTCCCGGCGTGCAGCAGGCGATGATCCCGGAAACGGCCATCAGCGCGCTCACGAGCAGCAGCGCAACCCCGACGTACCATACAATGATCTTCGCGTTCATTCTCCAAACAAAAACGCCGCAAAGTTATTTCGCCGGATGTCATTTATCAATATAATTATTTTTATATTTGCATTGATAAAATCAATCGTACCGCGTATGACGCTTCAACAACTCCGCTACGTCGTGGCCATCGACCAGTACCGGCACTTCGGGAAAGCGGCCGAGGCCTGCGAGCTGACCCAGTCCACGCTCAGCCTGATGGTCAAGAAGTTGGAAGAGGAACTGGACGTGATCCTGTTCGACCGCGACGCCCATCCGATCGAGCCCACGGAGATCGGCCGCAAGGTCATCGACAAGGCCAAGGTGGTCCTCCACAACGCCGCGCAGATCCGGGAAATGACGCGGACCGAAAAGGAAATTCTTTCCGGTCCGCTGAAGATCGCCCTCATCTCCACGGCGGCGCCGGTCCTGGTCCCCGGCCTGTTCAAGTACATCGGCACCCATCATCCGGCGATTTCCCTGCAGACGCTGGAGATGCTGAGCGACACCATCCTGGACCGCCTGCGCAAGGCGGAAGTCGACATGGGCATCCTGTCCGCGCCCGTGAACGACCCGGAGCTGCTGGAGATTCCGCTGTGGACGGAACGTTATTTCGCCTACGTGTCCGAAAAGGATCCCGCGTACGCCCGCGAGACCATCCCGGCCCACAGCCTGACCGGCCGGCCGGTCTGGATCATGAAAGACGGCGTGCGCTTGCTGGACACGACGGACCTCCCGGAGTCCGAGACTGCCAAATACGAGCACTATTTCGAGGGCGGACGCGTGGGTACGCTGATCCAGATCGTGAACGACAGCGGCGGCCTGACCATGGTCCCGGAGACGCACATCGACCTGATCTTGTACAGCTTCCAGAAGAATCTCCGGCCCATCGTGGATCCGGAACTCAAGCGTACGATCTGCCTGGCCATCCGCAAGGACTACATCCACGAATCGCTGCTGAACGTGGTCGTCCAGGCCGTCAAGGGCATCGTTCCCGGGGTGCTCCTTTCGCCGGCCGTCCGCAACGGACACATCCGCCTGTAAGTTGCAAGCGGGTTGCAGCCGTAATTGTATTATCTTTGCCGTATGAATAACAAGATTCGCAAGTATGGACGATAGACTGAAACGGCAATTGGCGTTCATCCTGGAGATCGACAAGGAGAAGAACGTTTTCCGGCAGACGCATCTGTCCGGCGGCGGCCGGGCGGAGAACGACGCCGAGCACGCGTGGCACATGGCCATCATGGCCTGGCTGCTGAAGGACTACGCCAACGAGCCGGTGGACGTGGCGAAGGTGATGATGATGTGCCTGATCCACGACATCGTGGAGATCGACGCCGGCGACACCTACGCCTATGACCCGGAGGGCCTGAAGACGCAGCAGGCGCGCGAGGACGCGGCCAAGGAGCGGATCTTCTCGCTGCTGCCCGACGATCAGCGCGCGGAGCTGATCGCGCTCTTCGACGAGTTCGAGCAGTGGTCCAGCCCCGAGGCCCGCTTCGCCCATTCGCTGGACAATCTCCAGCCGCTGATGCTCAACAACAGCAATGACGGCGCCGACTGGAAGGCGCACGGCGTGATGGCCCGGCAGGTCTGGGGCCGCCAGACGCAGACCAAACTCGGCTCCGAGAAGCTCTTCGAAGTCACGGAGGGCATCATCCGGGGCCAGATCGAAAAAGGCAACCTGCCGGAATAGGAATCAGTCCTTGCTGCGGGAGAATACCACGAGCTCTCCCCAGGGAAGTTCCCGGACAAAGGTGCCGTCAATCCTGTAGGTGTACTCCTGTTTCTGTCCGTCTTTCGTCGTGATGGTCAGTTTGCCGCGCCGGTAGCTGTAGGTACCGGTTTCGCTGGTCTCCGAGGAGTGTCCGGGCATGGTGTCTATCGTCCCGTCGGGATTCATGTATATGGCGGGGTAGGGCGGAAGATAGCTCTTCTCGTGGACGCGCACCTCCTTGTCCGAGATGAACTCCAGCGTGTAGGTGATGGTCATCGTGCCGGCGTCGGCGACGAACTCCTCCTGGACGGCCGTCCATTTTGTGTTCTTCAGAACGGGATTCTTGCTCATGGCAGATAGGGATGAGCTGATTAATAATGCAATGAGCACAATAATGTGCCGGAACCTGATTCTAGACATAATCGCGTATTATCGTCACGAAGATAATGAAATAATGCGGTAGATAGTCCCTTTTTTGTCCCGTCTACCACACTTGATGCCAGGATGGTGAAGCGAAGCGTGCTCCGCAAAACGAAAAACGGGCGGCAGAAAGCCGTCCGTTTCGTTTTGTGGAGCAGCGGCCTGGAGCTGGATTTTCTGATCAGGCAGAAGCGTGAATGTGTTCCGGTGGAAGTGAAGGCTAAGACCGCCAAGGCCAAGAGTCTTGCAACGGCGATAAAGAATAAGCCGGTCTATCATCTGGACCATGCCATCAAGTTCGGTGACTACAATGTCGGACGTGAGGACTATCTTCTGACTCTTCCCACATATATGGAATTCCTCCTCGAATTTGAAGGGGTAGAGGATATTAACCTGCCTGTCCTGGATATCGATGAGGTAAACCGCTTGTCGAAGGATTTTCTAAAGGGCGAGTAATTCCAAACCTAGCGGACGCTAATCACGCACGCTCCTTCCTGATACTGGCTCCTGTAGCCGGTAACGCAGTCCAGAAGGACGAAACGGGCATAGCTCTGTTTCAGGGCATAGAGGTCTCCGCTGCAAAGCCCCCATCCATCGTGCGGCGAAGTGAACCGGGGGCAAATCATTTGCTGGTTAAGGAGCCTGGCAGAAACCGGATCCATGTGGCTACGGACAGTTGATTTTGTTATAGACAAATAGAAGTAAAATGCTTAATTTTGCCAAGGAAATCAAAATGGAATGAAAGACTATAGAAAAACCAAACTGGCGTGTTATCTGGGGTTTGTGACGCAGGCCATCGTGGCCAATTTTACGCCGCTTCTGTTCATGGCTTTTCACCGT
>JAGCYX010000014.1 GCA_017960585.1 Bacteroidales bacterium | reverse complement strand
TCTGAGCGACCTGCACCAGTTGCGCGGCCGCGTGGGCCGTTCCAACAAGAAGGCGTTCTGCTACCTCCTCGTCCCGCCGCTGGTCACCATTTCCGACGACGCCCGGCGGCGCCTCAAGGCCATCGAGGAATTCTCCGACCTGGGCAGCGGATTCAACATCGCAATGCAGGACCTGGACATCCGCGGCGCGGGCAACCTGCTGGGCGCCGAGCAGAGCGGATTCATCATGGACATGGGCTTCGAGACCTACCAGAAGATCCTGGCCGAGGCCATGGAGGAACTGGGCGTGGAAGCGGGCGTCCTGCCCAAGAACGACCGCAGCAAGTTCGTGACTGACTGCACGATAGAAACCGACCAGCCGGCGCACATCCCGGACGATTACATCGATGTGACCGCCGAGAAGATCCGCATCTACCGGATGATCGACGCGATGGCGTCGGACAAGGAAATCGACCGCTACGCCATGCAGCTGTCCGACCGTTTCGGCACCCTTCCCGCCGAAGTGGCCAACCTCTTCGAGGTGGTCAAGATCCGCAACCTCGGCGCGGCGCTGGGCTTCGAGAAGATCATCGTCAAGAACGGTCTGCTGATCGCCTTCTTCATCGCGAACCAGATGTCGCCCTATTACAAGTCGGAGACCTTTGCCTCCATTCTCGAGAAATCCGCCGCGATGCCGCGCATCGAACTCAAGCAGACGGAGAGCAAACTCAAAATCGTCGTCCGGGGGGTGAATTCGCTGAAGGACGCCCATTTAATTTTGAGTAAATTGCGATAAAATTCGTATATTTGTCCGATATGGCAAATCTTCTGGTAGAAGCAGGAAATACAGCGCTCAAGGCCGCCTGGGCCGAGGGAACGACCCTCGGCAAAACCTTCCGGTATCAAGGGGAGAAAATGCTGGATTACCTGCTCTCGCTGCTGGAAAAAGAGCGTCCCGAAGTGCTTACGGTGGCGTCCGCCTACGGGGTTACGCCGGAAGAAGAAGCCCTCCTGCGCCCGCGCTGCGGACACCTGCTGATCCTGGACCGGAGCCACACCGACCTGCTGCTGCGTCAGAATTTCCCCGAATACCTGTCGTACGATCGCGCCGCGGAGTTGGTGGCGGCGGGTTACCTGTTCCGGGACAAGCCGGTGACGGTGTTCGATTTCGGCACCACGCTCACGGTCGATTTCCTGAGCCGCGAGGGCCGCTACCTCGGCGGTAACGTGTCGCCTGGCTGCCGGACGCGCTTCAAGGCGCTGGAGCGCTATTCCAAGTCGCTTCCGCTCGTGGATACGCCCGAAAAGATCCTCCCGGAAGGGCAGTCGCTGCAAGGCTCGATCGAGTCCGGCGTCATTTCGGGCATAATGTTTGAAATTGAAGGATACATCAGGCTCCGGCCGGAAAATATCGTTGTTTTTACGGGTGGCGATGCAATTTATTTTGCCAAGAAGATGAAAAACTCGATATTTGCAGTTTGCAACCTGGTTTTGATGGGGCTTGCTTTGATAACTGACGATTATGTCAAGAAGAATCTTACATAGATGGCTTTTGACCGCCCTGCTGGCTGCGTGTGCGTCGACTTTCGCGCACGGGCAGACGATTGCGGCGGGTACCTATACGCCGTACTCCATCTACGGAGTCGGCGACCTGGCCCAGCCGGGCAACGCTTTCAACAAATCGATGGGCGGCGCCGGCGTGGCCGTGCGCAACCACAATTTCCTCAACCTGACCAATCCCGCCGCCGTGACGGCGCGCGACAGCCTGGCCTTCATGGCCGACTTCTCGCTCTACAACGACAATAAAGTGTTCAAGCAGGCCGGCATCCGCTCCGCCAGCAACACCTTCAACATCAACGACCTGGCCATGTCTTTCCCGATCTGGCGAAGTTCCGCGATGATGGTGGGCATCATGCCGTACAGCGACACGGGTTTCGGCTACAGCTTCGACTACACGGATCCGGAACTGATCGGCCGCACGGGCAACATCACTTATTCCGCCACGGGGACCGGAACCATCTACAAGGCCTTCGCCGCCGCCGGCGTGACCTTCTTCAAGCGCCTGTCGCTCGGCGCGCAGTGGAATTACTACTTCGGCAACGTCAGCAAGGTCTATTCCACCACGTTCAACGACGCCTCTTACAACGGCATCCTGAACGGCACCACCGGCACGCTCACGGGCAGCAGCTTCAAGTTCGGCATGCAGTACGAGCAGCCGGTCGGCACCAAGCATTCCATCACCGTCGGCGCGACGTACACCCTGCCGACGCAGCTGAAGGGCACGATGGAGTCCTACCGCTACTCTTCCGGCAGCGCCGCCTCCGATACGCTGTACTACAAGGTGGACCAGCTGGGCAAGGACAGCAAGGTCCAGCTCGCCAGCGAACTGGCCGTCGGCGTCTCCTTCCAGGAGCGCGGCCGCTGGATGGCCACCTTCGATTATTCCCGTTCCGACTGGACCGGAAGCGGCCTGGACGGCGCCCGCGGCTTCACGGCCAGCAAGGTGTTTTCCGCCACGACGTCGGAAGCCTTCCGTGCCGGTTTCGAGATCGTCCCGAACCGCAACGATATTCGCTATTATTTCAACCACGTGGCCTATCGCGTAGGTGCCTATCACAAAAAGGAATACTATTTGCTGAACGGCAATGAAGTGAGGTCGACGGGCGTGACCCTGGGCATAACCCTGCCCCTCGTCTTCAGTACCAACAATATGAACGGACTGACGCTGGGCGTGGATTTCGGACAGCGCGGCTCCCTGACCGGAGACATGATACGCGAACGCTATGTGAACTTCTCGATCGGGTTCAACCTCTTCGACATATGGTTCCGCAAACAACAATATGAATAACAATAAAACTGGTGTAATATGAAAAAATTAATTCCTGTCATTCTGACCATCTCCGCGATGTTCCTGGCGAGCGACGTTTTCGCCCAGGGCAAGTACGGCGCGGACAGCGCCACGTGCATCACCAACCTTTCCTTCTACAAGGAGTACTTCAAGCAGAAGAACTACGACGAGGCGATGCCCAGCTGGCGTAAGGCCTACAAGTTCTGCCCGCCGACGGCCAATCAGAACATGCTCATCGACGGTACCACCCTGCTTCGCCGCCTAATCACGCAGCACGCCAAGGATGCCAGCTACCGTCAGGCGCTGGTCGACTCCCTGATAACCCTGCACAAGACGCGCGCTCAGTTCTATCCGAAGTATGCCGTGACCGCCTACAACAACATGGGCCAGGATATGTTCAACTACATCAAGGACAATCCCAAGCGGCTCTATGACGGCATGGAGTTCATCATCGAGAACAACAAGGGCGAGATCCGTCCTTCCTTCCTGCTCTTCGACATGCAGTCCGCCATCGACCTGTTCCAGGCCGGCCAGCTGGACGCCGAGACGGTGATCAACCTCTATCAGCGCAACAGCGACCTCCTCGAGCAGATCCAGCCCGCCAACGATACGGAGAAGGAGCAGATCGCCAACGTCAAGACCGACATGGGCAGCCTCTTCGCCGGCAGCAAGGTGGCCAGCTGCGAGAGCCTCATCGAGCTCTACACCCCGCGTCTGGACGCCGATCCGGATAACCTGCAGCTCGCCCAGAGCATCGTGAAGACGATGGGTATGACCGAGAACTGCGACAACAACGACCTCTTCCTGAAGGCCGTCACCACGATGAACAAGCTGGATCCGTCCCCCAGCAGCTCCTATTATCTTTCCCGCCTGCACGGTGCGCGCGGAAATTATTCCGACGCCGTTTCCTACCTGGAGAGCGCCATCGCCGGTCTTGAGGCGGGTGATTCCAAAGCCGGAGACTGGACCTACGAGCTGGCGACCCTGTGCTTCAAGGCAGGCCAGAGCGGCAAGGCCTTCGAGTATGCCTCCAAGGTGGCTTCCGAGAACGAGGCCCTGGCCGGCAAGGCTTACTTCCTGATCGGCAACATCTGGGGTTCCACGCGTTGCGGTGGCGACGAGATCGCCCGCCGCGCCCCGTACTGGGTGGCTTGCGACTATATGAACAAGGCCAAGGCTGCCGACCCGTCCCTGACCGATGAGGCCAACCGCTACATCAGCCAGTACAGCGTCTACTTCCCGGAGACCGCCGAGGCCTTCATGTACGACGTCACCAAGGGTCAGTCCTACACGGTCGTCTGCGGCGGCATGCGCGCCACGACGACGGTGCGCACCAGATAAATTGGGCGCCCGGAGACACAGCGTATACAAGATGCTGGCAATCACGACGGTGGTTGCCAGCATTGTCGTTTCCTGCCGGGGCGGTATCGCGGAAGCGGACAAGCTGGACCTCAGCAAGACACCCACGCAGCGCAGTTATGACGTGTTCGCCGTACAGACCCGCAACGGGTCCGTCTCGATGCGGATGGAATCCCGCCTGATGGAGCATTACGACACGGACACGGCATCGTTCGACGCGTTCCCGCAGGGGATTTCCGTCTACGGCTACACCGAGGACGGCCTGCTGGAATCGATCATCGTTGCGGACGACGCGCGGCACATCGTGCCCAAGGACAGGAAGCGCGACGAGATCTGGGAAGCGTTCGGCAACGTCATCCTGCACAACGTCATCCAGCAGGAGACCATGGAAACGGATACGGTCTACTGGGACCAGGCCACGCGCGAGGTCTACACGGACTGCTACGTCAAGCTGTACTCGCGCCAGGGCTTCCTGCAGGGGTACGGAATGCGTTCCGACGACCACGTGCGCAATTCCATCCTGTACCGTCCTTTCGACGGATACGGGGTGGTGGTGCAGGACAGCACGGCCGTTATCATTGATTCTGTGAATTTTATTGGGCCGTTTCCAAAAAAATGACTATCTTCGCAGCCCCTTATCGGAAAATTATAAAAAACACATAACATGGCGGTACTTGAAAAAATACGCGTAAAATTCGGCCTTGCGATCTCCATCATCATCGCACTGGCCCTCCTTTCCTTCATCATCGATCCCAGCACGCTGGAGTCGGCCCTGAACACGATGTCTTCCAAGTATGACGTCGGTCAGATCGCCGGCAAGAACATTTCCTACTCGGATTTCCAGTCTGACATCGACCGTTTCACGACCATCAACGAGCTCCTCGGCGCCGAGCGCAGCGAGGAGAACCAGAAGCAGATCCGCAACGCCGCATGGCAGGACCTTCTGGACAAATACATGTTCGTCAAGAACGCCAAGGAGGCGGGTATCACCGTCGGTGAGGACGAGATGCTGGCTCTGGTGGGCGGCGAGTACACCTCCCCGGCCCTGGCCCAGAACCCCGTCTTCATGGACGAGAACGGCTACTTCTCCCCGGATCGCCTGAAGGCTTTCATCCAGAACGTCGACTCCGACGAGAGCGGCCAGCTCCGCACCTACTGGAACTACATCCAGAACACGGTCCACAACCAGCAGTACTACTCCAAGTACGGCGCCCTGTTCACCGCCAGCGGCAGCGACAACGCGCTGCAGCTCGCGCAGGCCGTCCAGGAAGGCAACACTACCGCCGACGTGGACTACTGCATGGTGTACTACCCGATGACGCAGAACGACAGCACCATCGTCGTGACCGACGACGAGGTGCGCGCCTACTATAAGGCCCACAAGAACTTCTTCAAGCAGAAGGCCAACCGCGAGATCGAGTATGTCGTCTTCGAGGTCGTGCCGTCCGCCGACGACGTCGCAGCGGCCAGCGAGGCGATGACGGAGGCGTACGACGAGTTCGCCAACACCGACAGCATGCGCGCCTTCCTGCTCAAGAACTCCGACCGCGGCCTGGACGAGTACTGGTACAAGGCCGGAGAACTCGCCACGGTCAACGCCGAGATCGACGAGCAGATCTTCGCCGGCAACAAGCTCACCCAGATCGTGAACGACGGCAACAGCTTCTTCGCCGCCCGCGAACTGGCCAGCAAGATGATGCCGGATTCCGCATTCGTCAAGCACATCCTCCTGCAGGGTGACGGTGCCGCCCGCATCGCCGACAGCCTCGCGACCGTCCTGAAGAAGGGTGGCAACCTCGCCAACCTCGCCGCTTCCTACTCCGCCGACCAGGCTTCCGCCGCCGACGGCGAGCTGGGCAGCATCGGCTGGATGACCCAGACCTACATGATCCCGGGCTTCGAGGGTGTCTTCGACGCCAAGGTGGGCGAGCCCTTCGTGATGAATACCCAGTACGGCACCCACGTCGTCGTGGTGAGCCGCAAGACCGCACCGGTGGCCAAGAAGCAGGTCGCTATCCTCGAGAAGACCGCCCTGGCCAGCAAGGAGACCTTCAACAACTACTACTCCCAGGCCAACACCTTCGCCACCCTCGCCGGCGGCACCTACGAAGGCTACCAGAAGGCCCTCGACTCCACCAAGGTCTATTCCCACCCGGCCACCATCACCGAGGCGACTTCCTCCTTCGGTTCCATCGACAATGCCAAGGAGCTGACCCGCTGGGCGTTCGACGCCAAGGAGGGCAAGGCTTCCAACATCATCACCGTGGACAACAACTACTTCTTCGTGGCCGCCGTCAAGGCCGCCAACAAGGAGGGTTACGCGCCGGTGCAGAAGATGGCCTCGCAGATCTACGACCTCCTCTACAACGAAAAGATGCGTGAGGCCGAGACCAAGAAGGTCGCCGAGAAGATCGCCGGCGCCACCACCATCGAAGAGGTGGCCGAGCGTCTGGGCGTCTCCGTCGAGCACCGCGACGCGCTGTCGCTCAGCTCCACCAACATGGAGCCTGCGCTGCTCGGCGCTGTCGCCGCCGCCAAGGAAGGCGTGGTTTCCGCTCCGGTCTCCGGTGTCATGGGTTCCTACGTCGTGTGCGTGTCCAACAAGGCCACGGGCTCCTTCTACAGCGAGAACGACGCCAAGAACTACGCCATGCAGAAGGCGCAGTACCTCTCCCAGATGATTCCTTCCGTCATGCAGGAGTATGACAACGTGAAGGACAATCGCGAGCGTTTCTTCTAGAAATTAATAGTTGATACGTAAAAATCCCGCAGGTTACTCTGCGGGATTTTTCGTTATTCACCGGCGGGCGGAACGATTGGGTTTACCGGAAAAACCTGCCGAGCCAGGCCTGGTCGATGAGGGCGAGGCCCTGGACGGAGTCGCGAATTTGGGGGTTGCGCCGCAGGATGCCGGCGCAATCTTCGTATACGTTGAAGCCGACGGCCACGAGCTCCATCTGCCCGTCCGACGGATAGGTGAAAGTCATCTCGCCGTCGGCGCCGTCCAGGCCCGCGAAACGCAGCGGGACGTCCTTTTTCAGCTCCTGGCAGGTGACGAACTTGCACATCTCGACCGTGAGGTCGTCCAGGCCGGCGTCGAAGATCTTGATCTTCTCCACAAGGTCGCCGACGCTGCGGACCTGACGGCCCGTGTAGCCCTCCTGCAAGCCCTCGGCGCCCAGCGGTGTCGCGCTCAGTACCAGCATCAGGTGCGCGTCCGGGTCGTGGTACAGGAAGGGGACCTGCAGCAGGTTGACGGTGCCGCAGTGCGGGCAGGTCCAGGTGAACAACTCTCCGCTCCGGACCTTCTCCTTCAGCTCCGGGGACGTCGCCGCATTCACGCTCTGCGGGACCTCGGCGCTATGCTCCGCGCCGCATTTGGAGCAATGGACTTGTATGCTAGACATTGAAAAGGAAGTGCATAATGTCCCCGTCTTGGACCACATATTCCTTGCCCTCGATTCCCATCTTGCCGGCGGCTCGGACGGCCGCCTCGGTCTTGTACTGGACGAAGTCGTCGTACTTGATGACCTCGGCGCGGATGAAGCCCTTCTCGAAGTCGGTATGGATAACGCCGGCGGCCTTGGGGGCCTTGTCGCCCTTGTGGATGGTCCAGGCGCGGCACTCGTCGGCGCCCGCCGTGAAGAAAGTCTGCAGGCCGAGCAGGTGGTAGGCGCCCTGGATCAGGCGGACCACGCCGGACTCGTGCAGGCCCATCTCCTCGAGGAACATCTGCCGGTCCTCGTAGTCCTCCATCTCGGCGATCTCGGACTCGGTGCGGGCGGAGATGACCAGGATCTCGGCGTGCTCGTCCTTGACGGCCTCGCGGACGGCATCCACGTAGGCGTTGCCGTTCACGGCGGAGGCGTCGTCGACGTTGCAGACATACATCACCGGCTTGTTGGTCAGCAGGAAGAGGTCGTGCGCGAGGGCCGCTTCCTCCTCGTTGGCCGGAACCACGCTGCGGCAGGATTTGCCCTGCTCGAGGGCGGCCTTATAGCGGACCAGCAGCTCCAGGAGTTTCTTCGCCTCCTTGTCGCCGCCGGTCGTGGCCTGCTTCTGCACCTTCGCGATGCGGGCGTTCACCGTTTCCAGGTCCTTGATCTGGAGCTCCAGGTCCACGACTTCCTTGTCCCGGACCGGGTCCACGGAACCGTCCACATGGACGACGTTGCCGTCGTCGAAGCAGCGCAGTACGTGCAGGATGGCGTCGCATTCGCGGATGTTGGCGAGGAACTGGTTGCCCAGGCCCTCCCCGCGGCTGGCGCCCCGCACCAGGCCGGCGATGTCGACGATGTCGACCGTCGCGGGAATCGTGCGCTGCGGCTTGCAGATGTCGGAAAGCACCTCCAGGCGCTTGTCGGGAACGTTGGTGGAGCCGAGGTTCGGCTCGATGGTACAGAACGGGAAATTGGCGCTCTGGGCCTTCCCGGAGCTGACACAGTTGAAGAGGGTGGACTTGCCGACGTTCGGCAGACCGACGATACCGCACTTAAGGGACATGGAATCTTTGCTTTTGGTGGTGCAAATGTACGCAAAAATCGCCATATTCGCGGTATGAAACGAACTATGATGATACTTCTCCTCCTGGGGGCCGCGTTCGCGGTCCGCGCCCAGACCCGCGACTCCCTGCTGGTCGTCTTCTGGAACGTCGAAAACTTCTTCGACTACCACTCCGAGAACAAACCGCAATACTGGACCAAAGGCCGCTTCCAGGCCAAGTGCGACGCCGTGGCGAAGACGCTGCTGCGCATCGCCGACCGCTACGGGCGGCTGCCGGACGCGGTCGGCTTCGCGGAGGTGGAGAACGCCTTCGTGCTGCGGCAGCTCGTCCGGGAGACGGCGCTGCGCAAGCTGGACTACCAGATTCTTCATTATGATTCCCCGGACCATCGGGGCATCGACTGCGCGCTGCTCTGCCGCCGCTCGACGCTGCCCCTGCGCGACAGCGCGCCCAAGCACGTGCCCGACAGCGTCGGCGGGGTGATGGCCACGCGCGACATCCTGCTGGCGGAGTTCGACAGCCTCGCGATCCTGGTGAACCACCACCCTTCGCAGCTGGGCGGCAAGGCGGACCGGCGGGAGCTGGCGCAGGAACGCCTGCAGGCGCTGACGGACTCGCTGCACGCCGCCGGGCAGCCGCGGACGCTGGCGGTGGGGGATTTTAATGAGGATTTGTGGGGCGGACCGGGGACGCTGAAGTACAACGGGCGCTGGGAGAAGATCGACGGCGGCTTCGCGGCGGGGTTCTCTCGCGTGCGGGAGGAGGTGTTCGCGGATCCCGTGCTGCTGGAGGCGGACAAGGCCTTCGGCGGGGAGAAGCCGCGGCGCACCTTCGTGGGGCCGCGCTACAACGGCGGGGTCAGCGACCACCTGCCTGTTGTCTTTGTCGTTTATTTTTGATACATTTGTGGATACGACAAATCTAATATCACATAGTTATGGACATGCAAAGCAGCATTCACGACAAATTCCTCTCCATTTTCGGTGCCAACGGCACGATGTACGCCGCGGCCGGCCGCGTCAACCTCATCGGCGAGCATACGGACTATAACGGCGGCTACGTCTTCCCGGGCGCCATCGACAAGGGCATCATGGCGGAGATCCGCCCCAACGGCACGAATATCGTCAACCTCTTCTCCCTGGACTACAACGCCGTCACGGCCTTCGGCCTGGAGGAAGAGGACAAGCCCGCCGAGCAGTGGGCCCGCTACGTCTTCGGCGTCTGCCGCGAGACCATCAAGCGCGGCGGCCGGGTGGAGGGCTTCGACGCCGTCTTCGCGGGCGACGTGCCCCTGGGCGCCGGCCTTTCTTCTTCCGCGGCCCTCGAAAGCTGCTTCGCCTTCGCACTGAACGACCTCTTCCAGAACGGTATCGACAAGTTCGAGCTGGCCAAGATCGGCCAGAGCACGGAGCACAACTACTGCGGCGTGAACTGCGGCATCATGGACCAGTTCGCCTCCTGCTTCGGCAAGGCCGGCAGCCTCATCCGCCTCAATTGCAAGACCCTCGAATATAAGTATTTCCCCTTCGATCCGAAGGGCTATAAGCTGGTTCTCGTGGACTCCTGCGTGAAGCACGAGCTCGCCTCGTCGGCGTACAATTATCGCCGCCAGAGCTGCGAGCGCGCCGCCGCGGCCATCCAGAAGAACCACCCCGAGATCGACTGCCTGAGCGACTGCAAGCGCGTCTGGCTGGACGAGGTCCGGGGCGAGATCTCCAGCGAGGACTTCATCCGCGCGGAATATGTGATCGGCGAGGTGCAGCGCGTGCTGGACGTCTGCGACGCCCTGGAGCGCAATGACTACGAGACCGTGGGCGAGATGATGTACCAGACCCACTTCGGCCTGAGCAAGCTCTACGAGGTCAGCTGCGAGGAACTCGACTTCCTGAACAAGCTGGCCCGCCGGCTCGGCGTCACGGGCTCCCGCGTGATGGGCGGCGGCTTCGGCGGCTGCACCATCAACCTCGTCAAGGACGAGCTCTACCTGCCCTTCGTCGCCGCGGCCAAGGCCGAGTTCACCCTCAAGTTCGGCCACGCCCCGAAGATCTACGACGTCGTCATCTCCGACGGCGCCAGGAAGTTGTAGGCCTTTCCGTCATTCGCCGGCGGTTCCTGAGCTTGTCGAAGGACGACCGGCGAATCTCCTAGAACGCGGCGATGAGCTCGTCGTTCGTATAGGCGTCGGCGCCGTAGCAGGTCTTCAGGTAGGCGAGGCCGCCGACATAATCCTCTTCGGTGAAGGCGTTGGTCGCTTCCTTGGCGACGACCACATCATAGCCGAGCATATAGGCGTCGGCGGAGGTGTGGCGGCAGCACATATGGGTGTGGAGGCCGGTGATGATCACGGTCTGGACGCCCAGTTCCTTGAGCAGGATATCGAGGTCGGTCTGGAAGAAACCGCTGTAGCGGCGCTTCGGCACGACGTAATCCTTGTCGCAGAGCTCCAGCTCGGGAATCACTTCGGCGCCGGGCGTGCCCTTGATGGCGTGGTCGCCCCAGAGCTTCAGCTCACGGTCGATGCCGGGCAGGTGGCAGTCGTTGCAGAAGATGACGGGCACGCCCTTCTCGCGGGCGGCCCGGAGCAGGCGCTGGGTGGCGGGGACGATGGCTTTGCCACGGTCGCAGGCCAGCGCGCCGGTCACGAAGTCGTTGAGCATGTCAACGACCAGGATGGCGGGATGATTCAAATGTTCCATATACTAGCAAAAACAGATTTCGGGACTCCAAAGGTACGGATTATTTGTTAAATTTGTCTTTGATAATCAACGATGGACATGGAAAAAACCTGGAGGTGGTTCGGGCCGGCGGACAAGGTCACGCTGGAGATGATGCGCCAGATCGGCGTGGAGGGCGTGGTGACGGCTTTGCACCAGCTCGCACCGGGCGAACTGTGGACGGAGGCGGACATCCGCGCCACGCAGGCGCGCATTGAGGCTGCGGGCTTGCGCTGGTCGGTGGTGGAGAGCCTCCCGGTGAGCGAGGAGATCAAATACGCCGGCCCGCGCCGGGACGCCTTGATCGAGACCTACGAGCAGAGCCTCGCGAACCTCGGCCGCTGCGGCATCCACACCGTCTGCTACAACTTCATGCCCGTCATCGACTGGGTGCGCACCGACCTGGAGCGCCCGCAGCCGGACGGCAGCACCTCCCTCTATTTCGACTATGTCCGCTTCGCGTGGTTCGACATCAAGATCCTCTCGCGCGAAGGCGCGGAGAAGGATTTCCCGCCGGAGGTCGTGGCAAAAGTCGAAGCGCTGGACCGCACGGCGACGGACGCGGACCGCGCGCAGATCATCGAGACCATCATCACCAAGACGCAGGGCTTCGTGAACGGCCCGCTGGGCGAAGGAAAGGGCTCTCCCGTGGAGCGCTTCCGCGCCCTGATGGCGCCGTATGCCGGTATGGACAAAGCGCAACTTCGCGAGAACCTGCGCTATTTCCTCGACGCCGTGATGCCGGTCTGCCGGGAATGGGACATGCGCCTGTGCATCCATCCCGACGACCCGCCATTTCCCGTTTTCGGCATGCCGCGCCTCTGCGGCAGCGCCGAGGACATCCGCTGGATCCTCTCCGTGGTGGACGATTTCCACAACGGCCTGACCTTCTGCGCCGGCTCGCTCTCCGCGGGCGCGCACAACGACGTGGAGGCGATGGCGCGCGAGTTTGCGCCGCGCACGCATTTCGTGCACCTGCGCAGCTGCAACCTGCTGCCGGGCGGCGACTTCGTGGAGGCGCCGCACACCGCCGGCCGCGTGGACCTGGTGGAACTGATCCGCATTTTCGAGGCCGAAGGCCGCGACCTGCCCATGCGCGTGGACCACGGCAAGACGATGCTCGGCGACGCCGGCGGCGGCTACAATCCCGGCTACAGCTTCCACGGCCGTATGCTGGCCCTGGCGCAGGTGGAGGGCATGATGGCGGCCGTCCGCAACGAACGAAACAAAACTCAGTAAGATATGAACGAACTCTATTCCGTAGCCGGCAAGGTGGCCGTCATCAGCGGCGCCGCCGGTGCCCTGGGCGGCTCGCTCGCCCGCCATTTTGCCTCGCAAGGCGCCGACGTGGTGGCGCTGGTCCACCGTCCCGAACAGGTCGAACCCACCGTCTCCGCGCTCAAGGAGCTGGGCGGCAAGCCCGTCGGCTACGCCTGCAACGTGATGGACACCGCCGAAGTGTCGCGCATCGCCGACGAGGTGGTCGCGAAATTCGGCCGCGTGGACATCCTCATCAACGTGGCCGGCGGCAACGTGCCCGGCGCCACGATTATGCCCGACCAGAACTTCTGGGACATGAAGCTCGAGGACTGGACCAAGGTGCTCGACCTCAACCTCAACGGCACGGTTTATCCCTGCCACGTGTTCACGAAAGTCTTCGCGAAGCAGGGCTACGGCTGCATCCTGAACATCTCCTCGATGGCCGCCTACGACGCCCTGTCCCGCGTGGCGGGCTACGGCGCCGCCAAGGAAGGCGTGTCCAACTTCACCCGCTGGCTGGCCGCCGAGATGGCCATCAAGTACGGCGAGAAGATCCGCGTGAACGCGCTCGCGCCGGGCTTCTTCATCGGCAAGCAGAACCGCGCCGCGCTCCTGAACGAGGACGGCTCCCTGACCGAGCGCTCGGTCAAGGTTATCGGCAAGACGCCGATGCGCCGTTTCGGCGACCTGACGGAGCTCAACGGCGCCGCGCAGTTCCTCTGCAGCGATGCGGCCTCCTTCGTGACGGGCGTCATCCTCCCCGTGGACGGCGGCTTCTCGTCCTTCAGCGGCATCTAGTTTTTCAAGACACTAAAAACTGACTGATATGGCTGACAAGAACGTTTCCAAGCTCTGGAAGACGGAGGACTGGCTGGCCGTCTGGATCGGCTTCATCGTGATTGCGATCGGGATGGTGGCCGTGCTGACCGGCGGTTTCGACTTCTCCGCGCTGACCTTCAAGACCTGGACCTGGGGCGAGGGTCTGACCGAAGCCCAGGCCGCCAAGGTGGTGCCCCTCGGGGAGCAGTTCGCCGCAGGCGCCTTCTGGCTCAAGCTCCTGCGCACGGTCCTCGTGCTGGGTATTCTCTTTACCGTCGGCGCCGTGCTGACTGGCGAGAAGGTGAAGAAATTCGTGCCGGCGTTCCTCGTCGTGTTCGTCCTTTCCGTGGTCGTGCGCCTGATCAGCGCCGAGTTCACCCTCAACCGCTACCTGGAATGGGCATTCTGGGCGCTTATCGTGGGTATGCTGGTATCCAATACCGTCGGCACGCCCAAGTGGCTGAAACCGGCCGTTAAGACCGAATTCTACATCAAGACGGGCCTGGTCATCATGGGCTTCTCCGTGCTCTTCTCCAACATCGCGAAGTTCGGCCTCTACGGCCTGGGCATCGCGTGGATCGTGACCCCGGTCGTGATCCTCTTTATGTGGTGGTTCGGCACGAAGGTGCTCAAGATGGACAACAAGCCGCTGGTCATCACGATGGCCTCCGCGACGTCCGTCTGCGGTACGTCCGCGGCCATCGCGTCCGGCGCGGCCTCCGGTTGCAAGAAGGATGACCTGACGATGACCATCTCCATCTCGATCATCTTTACGGTGCTGATGATGGTGCTGGAGCCAGTCCTGATCAAGGCCTGCGCGATGACGCCCATCATGGGCGGCGCGCTCATCGGCGGCACGGTGGACAGCACCGGCGCCGTGGCCGTGGCGGGATCCGTGCTGGGCGGCGAGGCCGAGCAGGCTGCCGTGCTCGTGAAGATGATCCAGAACATCCTCATCGGCTTCATCGCCTTCTTCGTGGCCCTCTTCTTCGCGACTTCGGTCAATAAGGAGAAGGGGCAGAAAGTGGGCGCCGGCGAGATCTGGACCCGCTTCCCGAAGTTCATCATCGGCTTCTTCGTGGCCTCGCTCGTGGCCTCCTTCCTCGTCCAGCCGCTCGCCGGCGCCGACCAGGTCAAGGCCATCAACGGGGTGCTGGACCAGTATAAGAACTGGGCCTTCGTGCTGGCTTTCGTCAGCATCGGCCTGGACACCAACTTCAAGGATCTGGTGAAGCAGATGCAAGGCGGCAAGCCGCTCTGGCTCTACCTCGTCGGGCAGGTCTTCAACATCGCGCTGACCTTCTTCGCGGTGTGGCTGCTGCTCAGCGGCGTCCTCTTCCCGGTCCCGCACCTTTCCTAACTGATGTCGAAGCGCAAGACCGCAGCCAGGGTGGCCCTCCTCGTCGTGGGCGGGGGTTCCCTGGCCGCGGTCGTCTATATCATGGTCCGCCGCCTGGGCCTCAACCCGGACCTCGACTTCGGCGCCGGCGCCTACTACTACGCCGACATCCCCGAGTACGAGAAGGTCCTCGACTGGGACGTCTACCAGGCGCAGCTGCCCTTCTGGGTCTACCTCGTCCTCTTCCTCGCCTGGGGCGCCCTGATGTTCTGGCTCTGGAAACGGATAGACAGGCGGAAATAGATGCCCGATCAGGTCGGGCATGACGGAGGGTCGGGCATGACGGAGAGACGAGAATGGCATCACACATCTTTCTCTTAGGAGATTCCTCAAAGAAGGATTCTAGGGGTTACACGAACCGGCATCCAAATGTAAAACGGGGACCGCGATGAAGCGGCCCCCGTTTCGGTAAGGTTTCAGTACGGTTTATTGTCAGTCGTCGAGGCCTTCGATGGTCTCGATGGTGCCGTCGGGGCGGTAGGTGAGTTCGCAGACCTTGAGGCTGCGGAGGCGGTTGATGCCCTTGGAGATGCCGCTGTCGTGGTGGAAGAGCCACCACTTGCCGTTGAACTCCACGATGGAGTGGTGCGTGGTCCAGCCGTACACCGGGGTCAGGATGACGCCCTTGTAGGTGAAGGGGCCGTACGGGTTGTCACCGATGGCGTAGCAGAGCTTGTGGGTGTCGCCGGTGGAGTAGCTGAAGTAGTACTTTCCGTTGTACTTGTGCATCCAGCTGGCCTCGAAGAAGCGGCGCTCGTTGTCCTCGACCTTGATGGGATTGCCGTCCTCGTCGATCAGGACGACCGGTTTCGGCTCCTCGGCGAACTGCAGCATGTCCTTGGCGAGCTTCACCACGCGGCCCGGCACGGCGGGCTGGCCGTCGGCGGGGTAGGAGGTGCCGTTGTCCTTGGCGAGGTTGT
>JAGCYX010000013.1 GCA_017960585.1 Bacteroidales bacterium | reverse complement strand
TTGTCGCGGTCGGGCAGGGGGAAGAACTCCACGCCGCAGCCGGCGTAGATGTTGCGCGTGCCGGGCGCGACGGCCACGTCCAGCGCCCGCCCGAGGGTGTCCACGTTGTCGATGTCGTTGCTCTCATAGCCCGCCTTGGCGCAGAGGTTCCATTTCCCGACGGTCCAGATGATCTTGGAGATCACGGTGTAGTCCGAGAAGAATCGCTTCTGGCCGGCGCCGGCGCGGTTCATCCACTCCACATCCACGGCGAGGGGGCCGAACACGAAGCGGTTGCCGAGGGCGATATAGTTGATGAAGCGCTGGTACTCGTCCTGCACGAAGTTGACGCTCCACAGGGTGCTCCACCAGGGAGCGAAACTGCCGAACCACTCCAGGTTGTAGGCATACAGATTCTGGAATCCCAGCGAAAGGGGAGAGTTGCAGAACTGGAATGCGAGTGTCTGGCCCGGAAGGAACTCGTACTCGGCATTGACGCCGAAGGAGAAGCCCTGGTAGAGGTTGTTGCAGAAGTTGCTGTAGTAATAGACGTCGATCGGTACGGCGTCGAATTCGTAGCCGCCGATGAAGAGGGCGTTCTTGCCCACGGTCAGCGCCAGTTTCGGCGTCGCCTGCCAGCGGAGATAGAGGAAGTCCGTGGCGTTGAACATGTTGCGCTCGTCGAAAACTTTTTTGTTAAGGCGCTGGCGGATGCGGAAATCCAGCTTTTCCGTGAGTTGGCCGCGGATGTTCAGGTTGAAGTGGTCGCCGGTGAACTGGCTGTGGTACTCCCCGGCGGCCCACTCCTGGTGGAAGGACGCGCGGGTGTCGAAATACAACTGGGTGATCTGCGGCTGGGCTGCCGCGATGCTGCCCAGTAGCAGGAAGGCTGTAATGGCTGTAAAAAATCTAGTCATAGATAACTTCTACGATATGGGATTCTCCCGGACTCCAGGTGAATTTGACAAGGGTTTCATCGCTGTTGAGGTCGCCGTCCTGATACCCGGCCAGGATCAGGTACCAGTTCTGTCCTTCGGGCATCCCTGCGTCGTCGCGCGGGAATACCCACTCTTCATCTCCCTGGGAATACACCGTCTCCAAAAAGCCGTATTGCTCGTACATGTCGGCGAGTTTGTAGAAGTAATTGAAGGGGGATGCGTACTCGCTTTCGATGATTTCCACGGTCTCGTAGTCCCAGAGGTAATGGACATCCGGATCGGACGGATGGATGTGGAGGGTGTCTCCCTGGAACTGGAGATCGAAATGCAGGTCGACCAGTTTATAGTCGGCGGTACGGAACAGGATCTCGCGGGGGAAGCCGATTCCTTCGCGTTTCCAGGGATTAACCTGGAATACCACCAGTTTGTAGTTTGTATTTCGATCCAGGAACATCTGGGTCCGTTCTGTCGTGCCCTGGTAGCAGAACACGTCCGCGAAATCGAGCTGCTCTCCGTCATAGTATTTGTACAGGTCGTAAAGCTCCATCACTTTTTCCATCTCGTACTCCATCAGCACCGAACCATAGAGACCGTAACCGTCTCCGCCTTCCCATTCCAGTGAATAGGTGTAATATGCTTCCGGGTTGCTGGGGGTGATGGTGAAGTGGACCTTGTTCCCCTTGACGGAGGTCAGATTGACGTCAAAGGAGCACGGGCGGCTGGAAATCTGTTCCTTGGAGCAGCCCAGAAGCGAAAGCAGGCAGGCGGTCAGAAACAGTACTTTTCTCATAGGTCTGCGGATACTTTGATGATGAACTTAAGGAAGGCAGTGCCGTGTTCGCCATAGTGGTCGAAGTCATAGTGGACGTCGCATTGCTGCTTGTAGTAACGTTCGGCCATTTGCGCATTGACGAAGGGGACGGTCTGGTCGTCCCGGCTGTGGAACAAAAACACCGGCGAGGTCGGAAGGAAATTCAGCGTCGAATTATTCAGCATGGCCTTGTAGAGACGGGCCGTCTGGGCGCTGGTCTTGTCGCGGCCCTTGTCGGTCATAATCTCGTGCAGGTAGGAGGAATTGATCAGCCGGTTGATTTCCTTGACCGTGTACTTCTTGGAGTTGATCCATTCATCATAGTGGGCCAGGAGGTCCGGCTGGAAGAAATCTGCGAGTTCAAGCCCCAGATTCTCTCCTTCGTTCACCCCCTGGACGATCATCGGAATGGCGCAGGGGATGCCTGTCCGGTCTTCCTTCATGGAGATGTCGAAGGTCGCGCAGAGGTCATACGGGCCGCCGCCGGCATAGGTCTTCTTGATCGGGAATTCGTCCTTGTATTCCCGCTGCAGCAGGGACATGGCGGCCATCGTGGTCGACCCGCCCTGCGAGTATCCTACCAGGATGACTTCCTTATCCTGCGGCGCCCGGCCGATGTGTTCCAGGTAAGGTCTCACCGCCAGGGCCATGTCCACGACGCTCTGGGCGGTACTGCGGGTGTGCATATAGGGATGGATGCGGTTCGCCGTGACGCCGAAGCCGATATAGTCGGCCACCACCACGGCGTAGCCCTTCCCGGCCAGAATGCCTTCCATCGGGAAGGCCTCGGAGGGGGCTTCGCTGTTGGCGCCGATGGTGAAGTGGCTCACGATGACCATGTTCTTGATGGGCCCTTTGGCCGGCAGGATCAGTTTGCCGGACTGGGTGAGGGGCGTGACGCCGTCGACGTCGTGGCCCGTGTAGGTGCCGGCGATCTGGATGACGGAGTTGCAGTTGAACGTGCCGAACAGGTCGCGGGCCAGGCTCGTGGCGTTGGTCTTGGCCGTCTTGGTCTCCGGCAGTTCGTCGGTGTATTCGAGCCGCTGGACCTCGGGATTCAGCATGCCGTCTTCGCCGAAGATGTCCGATGCCTTGACGGACAGTACCTTGAAGGTGTCGAAGTCCGTATATTCCAGCGCGGGCTGCCGGCACGCGCCCAGCAGGAGAAGGCCCAGCAGGGGGAGGATGATTCTTTTCATGGTCTTACCAGCTATAATTGACGCTGACGCTGATCAGACGCGATCCCAGCATATAAATGTCGTTGGCGCCCTTCATGGCCGCCATGAGGCCCAGTTCCACCGAGCCGGACCAAGGACCCTGACCCACCTGCACGCCCAGGAGGTTGAGGTTGAAGGCGGGCGCGGCTTCCGTGTGGCGTTCGTTGTCGAACGCGACCAGGAGGCCGGCGCCCAGTCCGGAATAGAGCCGGACCCAGTCGCTGTGGAAGTAGGTGAAGCGCACGTTGGGCAGCAGGGTGAGGTTGTAGTTCCTGGAGCGAAAGTTGGTCTCCGTGGTCCAGAAGACGCCTTCGAAATCGGCCTGCATGCCCAGGCTGAAGAGCTTCGAGAAATGGTAGCGGTATTCCGCAAAGAAGTGCCCCGTGTAGCCGTCGTCGCGGTTTTCCTTGTATAGATAGTCCGTCGGTTTGCCGGCGGGATAAGCGTGCGTGGAACTGGCGTGGAAGACCATGGTCTCGAAGAGCATGTCTCCCCAGCCGAGCCGCACCTCGTGCCGCGGCGGTGTCTGAGCGCTGCAAGGCAATACCAGGAGTAGCAGCGCAACCGCGACCGTCATTCTGTGTTTCAGCATCATTAGTATTATATATCGAGGCGAAAATAGTAAAAATATCCGTAACTTTGGCAAAACCGCCCCTCCGCCTATGAACCGTATCCCGCTCCTGCTGACCCTTTTGCTGCCCCTCGCGGCCTGCTCCCACGCATCCCTGACCCTCCATTACGACCGGCCGGCGGCCTGCCTCGAAGAGGCCCTGCCGCTCGGTAACGGGCGCCTGGGCGCGCTGGTGTACGGCGGCACGGATGAGGAACGCATCTCCGTGAACGACATTACCTTGTGGTCTGGAGAACCGGACCGCGGGGCGGCGCATCCGGACCTGCAGGACGGGGTGGGCGCACACGCGGCGGAGACCATTCCCCTGATCCGGGAGGCGCTCGAAGAGGAGGATTATTGGAAAGCGGAGCGCCTGCAGCGGCAGGTGCAGGGCCATTTCAGCGAATCCTACATGCCGCTGGGGACCCTTTGGATCCGGCATCTGGACGGCGGCGAGGTCAGCGGCTACCGCCGGGAACTGGACCTTGCGACGGCGGTCGCCCGGACGTCTTATTCCCGTGACGGGAAGGCCTTCGAGGCGTCTTATTACGTTTCCGCGCCGGACTCCGTGATCGTGGTGCAGCTGCGCGCAGAAGGTGGCCTGCACGCGCGTCTGCGGCTGGATTCGGCGCTGCCGCATGAGGTGTCGGTCCGCGACGGGGCGCTCATCTCCGACGGCTATGCCCCCTGGCACGCCTATCCGGGCTACTACCGCACCGGCGAGGGGCAGCTCCTCTACGACCCGGCGCGGGGGATTCATTTCCGGACGGTGCTGACTGTCCGGGGAACGGGCGGCGACGTGCGCGCCGAGGGCTCCGAACTGGTGCTGGACGGCTGCCGCGAGGCCACGCTGCTGCTGGTCAGCGCCACGAGCTTCAACGGCTTTGATAAGGATCCGGTGCGCGAGGGCCGGCCGTATCAGTCGCTGGCGGATGCCGCGGCCGCGCGGGTACTGGCGTTCGACGACGCGACCCTGCTACGCCGCCATCTGGAAGACTATCAGCCGCTCTTCGAGCGCGTGTCGCTGGACCTCGGGCGCACGGCTGCCGATGTCCGCGCGCTGCCGACCGACGAGCAGCTGCGGCGATACGCGGAAGGGGAGGCGAACCCCGAACTGGAGGCGCTGTATTTCCAGTACGGGCGCTATCTGCTGATCGCCTCTTCCCGCACGTCGGGAGTGCCCGCGAATCTGCAGGGTCTCTGGAACGAGAGCGTGGACCCGCCGTGGAGCAGCAACTATACCGCGAACATCAATGTGGAGGAGAATTACTGGCCTGCGGAGGTTACCGGCCTGGGCGAGCTGCACGAGCCGCTGCTGGATTTCGTGCACCTGCTGGCGCAGAACGGACGCGATGCCGCGGCGCACTATTACGGCGTCTCGCGCGGCTGGAACGCCGGCCACAACACGGACATCTGGGCGATGGCCTGCCCGGTGGGCCTGGGGACGGGGCAATCCAGCTGGGCCAACTGGACGATGGGCGGCGCCTGGCTGTCCACGCACCTCTGGGAGCATTGGCTGTTCAGCCGCGACCGTTCCCGCCTGGAGCAGGATTATCCCGTGCTGCGCGGTGCGGCGGAGTTCTGCCTGGACTGGCTGGTGGAGCGCGACGGGGAACTGATCACCTCGCCCGGTACCTCGCCGGAAAATCTCTACATCGGCCCGTCCGGCCGACCCGGGGCCACGCTCTACGGCGGCACGGCCGACCTGGCCATCATCCGCGAGTGCCTGACGGACGCCGCGGCCGCCGCGCGCGAACTGGTCGTTGACGACGCCTTCGTGCAGGAGGCCGAGGCGGCCCTTGCCCGGCTGCATCCTTATCAGGTCGGCGCCGCCGGAAACCTGCAGGAATGGTTCCACGACTGGGCGGACATCGAGCCCACCCACCGCCACCAGACGCATCTCTTCGGGGTCTATCCCGGGCATCAGATTACTTCCGGACCGCTGGCGGACGCTGCGCTGAAGACGCTGGAGATCAAGGGTTTCGAGACGACGGGATGGAGCTGCGGCTGGCGGATCAACCTCTACGCCCGCCTCGGCGACGCCGAGAGCGCCTACCGGATGTACCGGCGCATCCTGCGCTATGTCAGTCCCTCGTCCGACAGCGACGAACCCGACTATCAGGGCGGGGGAGGCACCTACCCCAACCTCCTCGACGCCCATCCGCCTTTCCAGATCGACGGCAACTTCGGCGCCTGCGCCGGCGTTGCGGAGATGCTGCTCCAGTCCGGGGCCGACGGCTCCGTGACCCCGCTTCCGGCCCTGCCCGCCGCCTGGCCCTCCGGCCGCGTCACCGGCCTGCGCACCCGCGGCGGCCGCACCGTTGACATCACCTGGCGCCACGGCAGGCTCCGGCGCTGCCGGGTGTACTAGCCTTTTTTGTCAAGCCCGGCTGCGACCTGCCGTGTCATGCCCGGCTGCGACCGGGCATCTAAATATTTGGCAGGATTGCGAAAATAAACTATCTTTGCAAGCCCTTCGGGAGATTAGCTCAGTTGGTTCAGAGCACTTGCCTTACAAGCAAGGGGTCACTGGTTCGAACCCAGTATCTCCCACAAGGCCGTGAGGCCGCACATACTATTCGGGGATGTTCTGGTTTTGACAGCACTGATTTCGGATGGTAAGCACGTCGGGCGTAGGGGACTGGCCCGTTAATCCCAGTCTTCGAGCCATAACTGGCAACTACAACTATTCATACGCTTGCTAATCTCTAAGAGATTGAGCATCAATCGATTCCGCCTAGGCTGCGGAACGACGTATATCCCTCCAGCTTTAGGCCGGTTCAGTCTGGATCCAGGGGTATCATCAAAACCGGATGCGCGGGGCAGACGCCTCTAGGACCCGCTAAGATTCAGAGGATAAGCCCGCGGTGGCCTGCCTTCCGGCAGCTTCGGGCCGACAATTAAAGAAAGGATAAGCGTGTAGAAAGCTACCTGGGACTTTGTTTGGACGGCGGTTCGACTCCGCCCATCTCCACTTATCTATTGATTTACAATTAGTCGGCAATCCGCTGCACCGGAAGTCGCATCATCGGCGACTTTTTATTTCATACATCCGCCGTCACGCGCGGCCTACTCCTTTCCCGTTACTTCGAAGAAGCAAAGGGGACGCAAGAGGGAGTTTTCGCCCTTGCGTATGGGTATCCTGTCTCCTCCTACCGGGATGTCCGTGACCTTCGTTACATACTAGCTACCGTGGAGACATAAACTCTTGCTATTCTCGCATAAAAAAGGTAAATTTGTCCTTTGACGAAATGATAACACTGAGACTCTTCTCATCAGAACCTTTATTGCCTGGTGCCCTTCCTATATTCGGGGGGGGGTATAACTATCTTGTAATCAAATCTATAGCAGAACCGTTTCGCGGGCTCCGCAAGGAGTGCTGCGTCTTTCGCGTGCCTGTATAAACACAACTAATAACAAATCAGTTTATGGAAAACAAGAAAATCAAAGATCTTTACGAAGCCCCTACGTTGATTGTCGTGGAGGTAAAACAAGAAGGCATCATCTGCGCCAGCGGAGACATCCCCGCCTCAATGGATGGAACGTGGTATGAGGAGGATATCTAAAGGGAGGAGAAGAGCCATGAAAACAAAGACTATTTTCAAGACGATGGCATTAGCCATGCTGATGCCCGCAATGCTGCTGACCGCCTCCTGCAACAAGAATGAAGACATCACTAAACAGGAAGGATACCAAATTCCCGTAACCGTCAACGTAACTCGTGAGGGTGACGATGCCACCAAGGCTACGTATAACGAAACTAGCAAGAAGTTGGAGTTCAGCGCAGGCGACAAGCTGCTTGTGCGTGGTGATGACAACAGCGCCAGTGGAGCAGGCAGGTTTGCCGGCATGCTGGATTATGATGCTGTTTCCGGAAAATTCAGCGGCACTATTACTACCCAAAATGAGTACACAGGTACTCCCGATGAGCTTTTCACGGCTGCGAACTCTAATTGGGTCGGGGCTACGTTGTTCCCTGCCGGCTACGCAACCTATGAATTCCTGTCTACTACGAGTAGCGGTTATAATACTTCATATACGTTTAGTTTTAACAAAGCTATTGCTGCCACGAAGGCTGCAGCTGCTGAGCAGTTCAGCTTAGAGAGCGCAAATACATATTCCAGTGGCTTTGCCCTGAGCCCCGAAAATGCCATTTTCAACTTCACCATCACCGGCTTGACGGACGGAGAAAAAGCTGTAACATTAAAGGACGGGACAAGAACGATGTTTTCTGGAAGTGTAACTCCTACTTCTGGAACTGCTGCATTTGCTCTGGGTGCAAGGATTAAAGATAATAATGAATTCACAGTTAATTTAAAAAATGTCACCTTGACGATAGGTGGTACTGATATCGACATCACCGACGCCAATAATTACCTCGCCGCCGGCAAGATTTATAACATCACGAGGAGTGCAGCGCCGGCCCTCACTTACCCCATTGCCCTCGGTGACGCGACAAGCGACTATGTCGGTAGCGTAGTGACGACCGACGGCAATGTGTATGCTACGGTAGCTGCTGCAAGCGCCGCCAGCAAGACCGCCGTGGCCGTAATCGCCTACGTGGGCACTGCCGGTAGCGTCGATGCGAGCAGCGATACTTACAAGGGTTTGGCCGTTGCGTTAAGCGATGCTAACAGTGGTAGCGATTGCCAGTGGGCAGGAGACTTTGCAAACTGTTTGAGCAGCAGCCAGACCAGCGATATTGTCGCCGCTCTCGGTTTCAAGAACGGTATTACCTGTACCAGTACGCTTACTGGCGACGGCCATACCCACGCTGCCGCCACTGCTGCCGCGAGCAATAACGGCACTGCCGCCCCCACGGGCACCAGTGGCTGGTTCATGCCTTCCATGGGTCAGTGGAACTTGATTGTGCAGGGTCTCGCCACCAAGAAAGCCGGCTCCGCTGTCACTACGGACCTCGAGGAAAATATAGAAAACAACACTTACAAGGCCAACAACCTCAACAGCGTCATCACCGATGCCGGTGGTACTGAGCTAGAGGCAGACAGCTATTGGGCGAGCACAGAGCAAACTCTTGTCCGCGCATGGACCATGGATTTCTGGCACGGTTATGCAACAAACTTCGCTAAGAGTATTAACTGCTATGTCCGCTCAATCATAGCATTCTAATCAGTAACACACGGGCATAGCCCCCTGTGCGATAACCCCTTCCTCCCCGCATCCGGGCTCTCCACGGCGCGGCGGGTTCTCCGTCCGTCTGGTTCAGGAGGTCGTGGGCGTGACCCCGTAACAAGCGACGACGTAGTAAAACTCAACAGCGGTCCTCCGGGGCCGCTGTTATTGTTCATAAGTGCAAGACAGGACCAATCTGGATGGAGACGCGGTCAAGAGACTGTGACCGGCAGGGAAGATGACCACGAAAACGCCATCTATATCGCCCCCAAGACCGCCGAGAAATACATCACCGCCCGGTGCAAGGGTGGGCAGCTGGTGAGATTTGCCCAGGGAAAGTATGAAAAGGCGTGATGAGAAAGCAGCATGATTTTTGCATTAATCCGGTAAACTTGATTATCTTTGTGCAGATAAAGACACTATGGGCAAACTGGCAATCATATTGTTCTTCATCCTCGCTGTCTTTCCGGCTGACGCCAATGAAAACAGAAGACATATCCATGTCGTGCGAAGAGGCAGCAAGAAGTCCCATCGTGGAGACACTGTCGCAAAGATTTGGATAGAAGAGAATGGGCAGAAGAAGATAGAGGTTGCGTGGTCAGAGTTGGATGCTGATGATTTGGCAAAGATAATCGACGTCATATGTGCAAATACAAAGACATTAAGCTCGGAATCAAGAAGATTGACTTCGGCGTAAAACGTGGATGCATGGCCTTCTACCTCACAGATGGCCGTATCGTGGTTGTTCCGGTTTCTATGTTTCCCGACGTAAAGCGGCTCACCAGGTCTCAGCGGGAAGACTATATGATTATGGACGATCAGTATTTCTCTTTCGATGCTATCAGTCGGATTTATTCTGTAAAAGACGTATTGAGTTATTAAGCATCCGAGTTTTAAAATGAAATTATAATCCTCCGGATCAGTTCAGACTGCGGACGGGGAAGGTGAAGTAGGTGTCGGGGTAGGGTTCGTCCAGGAGGGTGAAGTGCCACCATTCGCTGTCCAGCGGCTTGAAGCCGTGGCGGAGCATCGCGGAGCGGAGGATCATGCGATTGGCGTACTGCTGCGGGGTGAGGGTGGCGGTGTAGTCCGGGTGGCTCTCGATGCCGAAGCGGTCGAAGGTGCCGCCCATGTCGAGCTCCTTCTCTGTGGTCATGTCGAAGAGCGTCAGATCCACGGTGGAGCCGCGCGTGTGGCCGGATTTCTTCATGATATACTCCTCCTCGAAGAGCGAGGACTTTTCGACTTCAGGATAGAAATATCGCTTCATCAGCGTGTCGGGGAGGTTGGACGCCCAGCGGACGAAATGGTCCACCGCGCACTGCGGCCGGTAGGCGTCGTAGATCTTCAGGCGATAGCCCTGCGCCATCACGTCGTCGCTGACGGCGCGGAGCGCCTCCGCGGCCTCGCGGGTCAGCAGGGCCGTGGGCTGCTCGTAGCCGTCGATGGGCTCGCCCACGAAATTGTAAGACGTGTGGTAGCGGATCTCCAGGATGGCGTCGGGGATAAAGCTGGCCAGATCCACGAAGCCGTCGAAATTCTCCTCCGGGGCCTCCTTGGCTTTGCCCCAGAGGCCGAAGCCGGTGCGTATCATGCGTGAATGACGGCGTGCGTCGCCCTTGACCTGGGCAAGCGAGGCGGCGGAGATGCCGTCGATGCCACGCATCTTGTTCTCAAATTTGGCGATGCTGATGTAGGCCGGCCGCAGACGGCGCTCGCTGCTGGCCCAAATCAGCACCAGCACGAGCACGGCAAGGAGGATCCACAACCACCGGCTGGTATTTTTTTTCGTCTTCATGTTGCAAAGATACAATGAATTATGTTATATTTGTAAAAACTATTAACCACGCACTAAAACTCCCTCTTTATGTATTGTACAAACTGTGGAGCCAGATTGAGTGATGATTCGCAATTCTGTCACGTATGCGGCACCAGACTGGAGATCGTACCCCAGGAAAAAGTATACGAGGTTGTGACCCCTGAGACCAAGGGCGAATTCGATGGTGTTTCCTGGGATTCTGAGGCGCCTGCGCGCCCTCAGGTGCCGCAGTCGCAGCCCGGGCTTCAATCCCAGCCCAAATCTAATCTACAATCCCAAAGCAAGGCGCCGGCCCGGTCCAACGCTGCCCCGAAGCCGGCGGCCCGTACTTCGAAAAAAGCGGAGAAACAGCCCCGGAAGAAAAGAGGCTTTTTCTTCTGGGTGCTCGTCTTCATCGGCGTCATGCTGCTGGTCTTCATCGGCAAGGTCCTTTTCGATTACCTCAGAATCTTCCTGTTATGAGACGGATCACCCATCTGCTGGCAGCCTGCTTCCTGATGGTGGCGGGCCTGCCGATGCTGGCACAGGAGACGGGCGGGTACTGGAGCCTGTACAACTCCAAGACCTTCGTGGACGGCGTCAAGTCCTCGGGGGACAATGCCGGCTGGTCGTCCTATGGCTCGGAGAAGTTCGACGCCTACGTCCAGCGTGTCATCAAGGGCACATCGGGTACCAATGCCGTCTCGGCCACCTGGACTTATGAAGGGAAGACCTACACGCTCAACATGCAGGATCAGCAGGCGGTCAAGAACTTTACCAAGGACCCGAAGCAGTACCAAGCCTACGTATACCTGACCCAGCATCCGGAACTCCTGAAAACCAGCGGCGGCAGCCCCGGCAGTTCTGACCGGAAGGAATTGCACAGGCTCTCCCTGACCTGGACCAGACCCCAGCAATACGTGAAGCTGGGAGAGGAGAACAAGATCTACATCGACGTCAAAGGTCAGTGGGACGGCGGTCCCTTTGATTATGACAAACATTCCGAGTCGACGAAAATCGGCCAGGTAGGCCTCTCCAGTGAGGTCTACCTGGCCAGCATCGTCGTGTCCGCCAGCCCGGCACTGAACAACTTTATCATCGACTACAACTTCAATTTCTTCCGGGACAGGTTCCAGTCCTGCAAGACCATGCAGGATGTACAGCGGATCGGCCACGACGAGGTATTTTCCAACATGGACGAAGACGCGTTGGACAAATGGGCCCAGAAAGAACGGAAGAACGGCCGGGACATTGACCGGGAACTGGCCGAAGCGAGGGACTCCAAGTGGAGTACGAGCGCCACCTTGTCAGGTTCGAAGCGCCTCTCTTACAGCGATCAGGATCCGTGGGCGCACAGGGGCGTCTTCCGCGACGGCTCCTTCATGCTGGTAACCTTCGAGTTTGAATATTACCGCCGGGTTAAGGTAATGGGAACGGCCGTGCCGGACCAGATTCAGGACCGTTTCCTCGTGCGTCAGTATTATCTCTATAAGTTTAACCGTACGGGAGAGGACGTCGAAGTGGTGGTGGAAGCCGGCGACAAGCCCGGAGAAGATGAAGGAACGATTCTCCCGCCGGGCGCCGTCCCTCCGACCCCTTACGGGGAGGGATATGAACCCATCGATTCGTCCGGCGGCGACGACGGCGGTGGCGATTCCGGCCTCCCGCCGTGGGCGGTGCCTGTCGGCGTGGGCCTGGGCGGTGGTGCCCTGGTCGGGAGCGCCATCCGCAAGCAGCGCAAGAAGAAGGCAGAGGAGGAAGGAGACGGCGAGGAGCCTCCGCAAGAGGAAGAGAAGAAGCGGGAGGAGGAGAAAGAGCCGAGCACCTACAAGATGATCATCTACAAGGAGTTTGGCAATACGCTCATGGTGTGCGATTCTCCCCAGATCGTCGGCGCCCGCATCGAAGAAATCACGGCCCGGGGCAGGCATATCGACCGCCCGGACCTGACGGCCAGGATCACCGTCGAGGAAGGGGCGAACATCAAGGTCCTGGACACCGGCCTGACGGCCAAGTACCGCTGTGCCAAGATTGCCGTGGAGGAACTGCCCGCTCAGGAGCCGATGACCGGCTACTTCTATTTTACGTTCCGGGACATCGGCCCCGCACTCCGGACGAAGCTGGTGTTCCAGATTCAGGACGGACAGGTGAGATTCTTCCAGGAGAACCTCACCCTGCCTGCCGGCCATAAAGACGAAGAGAAAATCCCGGTTCTTCTGTTCGGCGTCTCGGAGGGCGTGCAGGTGGAGGTTTCCATCGGCAAGGCATATTCTGCCAGCGTGGAGACCACCGACAACCCGCGCGTCTGCTATATCCATCTCAAGGAGGTGGACAAGACCAAGGGGCCGGCCGGAGATTACAATTATTATCCGCTTACCGTCAAGGCCACCAACCCCAACGGACATGAGATCAGCGGAACCCTTCCCGTGGTCCGGATGCATATGGGCATCGTGTTCAAGATAGACCCTTATGTCGGCTGCTATCCGGAACGTTTTGAGCACGGCAAGCACCTGGAGAGCATGAAGAAGACGGTCAACGGAAGGGCTTATGGTCCCGCCCTGGCCGAGATGTCCTGTACCTTCCTATATTGGGACAAGCATACGCACAAGATCGTGCACCTGGCTCCCAACCCCAGGGTGCTGGACATTGAAGCCTTCCCCCTGGAGGCCAAGGATGGGGAGACGCTCACGTATGTGTCCAAAAATACCCGGGACATGACCGATGAGGAGTTCGTCAGCAAACTCCATCCGATGATGTTTTTCAACAACGTCGGTCCCGACAACACGCTGAACGGATACCTCTTCTGCAATGCGCTCCTGGATCCGCAGTCCCGCCGGAAAGTAGGCCTTCGCCTGTCGCTCCCGTACGATGATGAACATGACGAGACGGAAAGCTATTCGGCCGAACAGAGCGTCTGGATCATCAGCCAGCCCTTGAGGCAGGGCAGCACTGACGCCCTGCTGAAGATGGCCGAGGACGACAAGAAGATCACGGAAAACCTGCATCGGATCCAGGACTTTATCCTTGCACACGACCTCCTGGACCGCATCGGCCCCGTGTACCGGATGGCCGATATGCTGCTGGATTCCTACGACTACCACTTCGGGTACGATATGGGCTGTGTCCAGTTGGTGCGGGACACCTACCTGAATTTTGTCTCCGGTAAAATTGCGGGCGCCAATGCCGAAGTGGAGCCGGTGGAGTACCTGGGCCTGGTGTCTGAAATCACCCTGGCGCTTGCGCAGGCCGGGTATGATGCCGAAGCCTGGATGAATTCGCACGGCGGGCCGTGGACGCGCATCGCGGTGTCCCTCTGCACCTTCGGCTGGGCCGATGTGGCCCTCACCGGCTGTAAAGTCTGCGGCACGATGATCGAAGTTGTCACCAATCCGGTCAGTCCGGGCACCGAGTTTGACGCTTTTGTCGCCGGCGTTGTCGTGGTGGGCAAAGAGTTCCTCTACAGCAAAGCAATGGAAGGGGCGATGGCCGGAGGCATGTTCTGCGCCGAGGCGAATTTCCCCGGATTCACCCAGAAGCTGTCCAATCTGGTCCAGAAAGGGAAGGACAAGATGGGCATCTGGGGCAAGGATGTCGGTGAGGTCTACAAAGATGTCAAGCAGTACGCTTCCGGGAAACTGGCCCAGAAGACCATCGGGCAGCTGGATGCCGCCAAGGCGGCGCAGTCCAACGCAGCCCGGAAGGCGGAAGATGTGATCAAAGACAGCCGCCGGAACAACAAGTGGACGGCGGAGGAGATTCTAGAGGATGAACTGTGCCGCAAGGCGAACATCGAGGCGGCCAAGGAAATCAAGGAATTCGAGCGCAAGATGCACGACTACCGGAACTATCGTACGCCGGAGACCAAGAAAGCCTTTGAAGAAGCCTGCTACAGCATCCAGAAGAACAAGATCGCCCAGCGGCAGCTGGAGCTGTACAAGAGCCCCTACGCCAACAACATGCGCTCCGAGTATTACCGTACCCTGAAGGGCGATTACAATCTGGTCGATATGGACGCCAAACAGATCGTCGTGGACAAGCTGCGCAAGAACGGTGTCAAGGTGGACGAGGACGATATCATCATCTTCTGCGCCACCAACAGCAACGAAGCCAAGTTGCTGGACGGCGACACCATCACCCGCGACCGGGACGTGACCATCCTGTTCAAGCGCGCCCGTACCGAGCGGAATCCTTATCCGCTGCCTGAGGAAGTGCCGCAGGAGATCGCAGAGAGCGCCTATGGCGCAGCGTACAAGAAGCGCACGGGCCTGTCGCTGAAGGAGGGAGACCAGGCCGTGGTGCAACACGGCAACCCGGAGATGATTGGCTCCGGCGTCAACGACCTGAACCGAGCCTTCAAGAAAGAACATTTCGGAGAGGCTTTCGACGACCTCAAAGGCGTGGCCAATGCGTTCGAGCACAAACCCGGTGAGTGGATCGAGGAAGGCGCAGTGCTCATTCGCAATGGATATGTGGGGGCCGGCCTGGCCAAGCAGGAGGAAGGCCTCCGTCAGGCGCTTAAGTTGCACTTCAACAGTTTCCTGCCCCGTGCGACCTTCCGCGGATCGCTGGACAAGATTCCGGCCAAGTATCTGGAGATGATGAACGTTCTCAAGCATCTGGAGGTGAAGAGCACCGGCCCCCTGAGCCTGAGTATCTCCGAGGCGAAGAAGATCCTCCGGGATGTTTACAACGTGGAAATAGAACAGCTTCCCGCCATCTTGAAGCAAATGCAGCTGCTGTCGGAAGGCGCCCTGTAAGTAACGAATCAATAACCATTTAATTCATACACTATGTTTTGCAAGTATTGTGGAGCCCAGGTGCCGGATGGCGCCCAGTTCTGTCCCAAATGCGGAGCCGATCTTTCCGCGGAAGTACCCCAGCAACCCGAGACCGACAAGGCCCCGGAGGAAGAGCCCCAACAGAAGCCCGGTTTTGACTGGAAACAGTTGAAACCGACACTCAAGGTGACGCCCGAATTCAAGATCAACAAGCGGGCGGTCATCCTTTTGGTTGTTCTTGTCGTGGTGTTGCTGATTGCCGGTCTGTGCAAGCATTAGCACTGCAAAACAGCATACCGTCTCAATTAACACTATCCTTCGTCGCCCTGCTGCTCTTCGCCGGAGTTCCGCAGGGCGTTGTTGTCGAATAATTGCTTACTTACGCAATTGTTTTTATATTTGTATGCTTAAAAGTAGTGTTACTATGAAGAAGTTATTGATTATCTGTGTGCTGTTCCTGCTGGGGGCAGTGGCGGCGAATGCTCAGGCGGTCTACAAGACCAGCTCCAAGAGCGATGCGAACGTGAAAGTGTACGTGACCTCGACCAAGAGCGAGGCTGACCTGGTGGTGTACGAGTGCAGCTCCAAGAGCGAGGCCTCCGGCAACCAGGGCTACTGGTATTTCGTGAGTTCCGCGAGCGACGCCCGGAAGAAGGTCTACTTCACGGACACCAAGTCCGACGCCGATATCGTCATCTACTACACCCGTACCAAGAGCGAGGCTTGCTGGCAGAATAGGAGTAAATCTGGTAAAATGGACTAGATCCCCGATCAGGTCGGGGATGACGGAACATGAATATCGAATTAGAGAATAAGGCACTGCCGGTGCTGCTGATCACCGGCTACCTGGGGAGCGGGAAGACGACGCTCCTGAACCGGATCCTGACGAACCGCCGCGGCATCAAGTTCGCGGTGATCGTCAATGATTTGGGAGAAGTCAATATTGATGCCGATCTCATCGAGAAGGGCGGCGTCGTGGGGCAGACGGACGACAGCCTGATCGCCCTGCAGAACGGCTGCATCTGCTGCACGCTGAAGATGGATCTCATCGCCCAGCTGGAGGAGATCGCGCGCATGAATCGCTTCGATTACATCGCCATCGAGGCCAGCGGCATCTGCGAGCCGGCGCCCATCGCGCAGACCATCAATTCCTATCCGCAACTCGCGCGGCCGTCCTATCCGGGCGTGTCTGTCCCGACCCTGGACTGCATCGTCACGGTCGTGGACGCCCTGCGCATGAAGGACGAATTCGCCTGCGGAGAGGCGCTGAAGCGCGAGAATATCGACGAGGAGGATATCGAGAACCTCGTCATCGAACAGATCGAATTTTGCAACCTCATCCTGCTGAACAAGGCCTCGGAACTGACACCGGACGAACTCGGCCGCGTGAAGAGCATCGTCCGCGCCCTGCAGCCCAAGGCCGAGATCCTGACCTGCGACTATGGTGACATCGATCTGGACAAACTCCTGCACACGGGCCTGTTCGACTTCGACCAGGTGGCCACCAGTGCTGCGTGGATCGCGGAGATCGAAGGGGACGACGATGACGATGATGACGACGATCACGACGAGCACGAGCACGAGCACGGGCATCACCACCATCATCACGACCATGATCATGAGGAGGGCGAGGCCGAGGAATACGGCGTCGGAACCTATGTCTACTACTCCCGTCCTGCGCTGGACATCAACAAGTTCGACTACTTCGTGGCCAAAAAGTGGCCCAAGGGAATCATCCGCTGCAAAGGCCTCTGCTACTTCAGCGCCGACACCGATAAGTGCTATCTCTTCGAGACGGCCGGTCAGCAGAAGACCCTCAAGGATGCGGGTCTCTGGTTCGCCACCATGCCGCGCGACGAACTGCGGGAAATGATGGCGCGCGACGCGAAACTCCGCCGCGACTGGGACCCCGAGTACGGCGACCGGATGAACAAGATCGTTTTCATCGGCCAGCACCTCGACAAGGAAGCCATCGAGGCGCTGATGGACAGCTGTTTAGCGGAATGAGATCCCCGATCGGGTCGGGGATGACGAAAAAATGATTATATTTGTCAAGATAACACTAATACTGTCCTGACATGTCTCTCGTGATGATTATCGAACTGCTGATCGTGCTGGCCGCGCTGTATGTCGGCTCGCGCTACGGCAGCCTGGCGCTCGGCGCCATTTCCGGTATCGGCCTCGCCATCCTCGTGTTCGGCTTCGGTCTCAAGCCCGGAACGCCTCCCACGGACGTTATCTACATCATCATCGCCGCCGTGACCTGCGCCGGTACGCTGCAGGCCTCCGGCGGTATGGACTGGATGATCCAGGTGGCCGAAAAGATGCTGCGCAAGCATCCGGACCACATCACCTTCCTGGGGCCGCTGGTGACCTTCTTCCTGACGGTCCTGGTGGGCACCGGCCACGTGGTCTATACGATCATGCCGATCATCTGCGACATCGCCCTCAAGAAGGACATCCGTCCCGAACGCCCCTGCGGCGTGGCCTCCATCGCCTCGCAGGTGGGCATCACCTGCTCGCCGATCGCCGCCGCCGTGGTGGCCTTCGTGACCATCTCCAATGCCAACGGCTTCATGGTCAGCATCCCGCAGGTGCTGATGGTCACGATCCCGGCCTGCCTCTGCGGCCTG
The DNA here is from genome assembly GCA_017960585.1 of Bacteroidales bacterium. Lineage (GTDB taxonomy): Bacteria > Bacteroidota > Bacteroidia > Bacteroidales > UBA932 > Cryptobacteroides. Next base: position 37,521 of record JAGCYX010000013.1, on the reverse strand, counting down.
ATGTGCGCCGCGGCCGCTTCCTACAAGCGCGGCAAGGACCTGGACAAGGACCCCGAGTTCCTCAAGCGCAAGTCCGACCCCGAGACCTACAAGTACATGTACGGCAACAGCGCCACCACGCTGGACAAGGTGATCACGAAGGAAGCCAAGGCTTCCGTGTTCATCTTCCTCTTCGCGCTGCTGGTCATCGTGCTCTTCGCATTCTGCCAGATGATCCACGTGCAGGACGGCCGCACGCTGGCCGACGCCATCAGCCTGCCGAAGATGAACATCATCATCCAGATCATCATGCTCACGGCCGCAGCGGCCAACATCATCTTCTGCAAGGCGCAGCCCAAGAAAGCCGTCGGCGGCGCCGTGTGGCAGTCCGGCATGGTGGCCGTGGTGGCCATCTACGGCATCGCCTGGCTGGCCGACACCTATTTCGGCAACTACCTGGACGAGATGAAGGTGATGCTCGCGGACCTCGTGACCAACTATCCCTGGTCCATCGCGTTCGTCTTCTTCCTGGTGTCCGTGCTGATCAACAGCCAGGGCGCCGTGGTCGTGGCGATGCTGCCGCTCGCATACGAGCTGGGCATCGCCGGCCCCGTGCTGCTGGGCGTGCTCCCGAGCGTGTACGGCTACTTCTTCATCCCGAACTATCCGTCCGATATCGCCACGGTCAACTTCGACCGTTCCGGTACCACCAAGATCGGCAAATACCTGCTCAACCATTCCTTCATGATGCCGGGGCTGATCTGTGTGATCGTGTCCACGGTGATAGGCTACCTGATTACCAACGTACTCTTCCATAACTATTTCATGGCGTTTGTGCAGTAAGATTCAGTTTTTTTCTTATCTTTCGGGAAGAAAACTGTTTTAGCCGTGAAAACCATCATACGCCTTATCGCTTGTCTGTGTCTGCTGGCCGGCCCTTTGGCCTACGCCCAGACCGATACCCTTCGCTATTCCGTGCGCGGTACCGTCGTGGATGCCGCGGGCGGCAAACCGCTCGCCTATGTGTCCGTGACCTTGCCGGGCACCAATTACGCCACCGTGACCAACCAGGACGGCGTATTCGTGATCAAATCCGACACCGTGCCGCGTTTCGTTTCCTTCTCGCTGCTGGGTTACAAGTCGCAGACCGTTCCGGCGGATCGCGACCAGACGATGCGCATCAGCCTGAACCGCGGCCAGTTCACGCTGGATCCCGCCCAGGTGGTCTCCGGCGACCCGCTGAATCTCCTGCTGGACGCCATCTACAAGATTCCGAAGAACTGTCCCGACGAGGCGGAACTCTTTGAGTGCTTCTACCGCGAGACGGCCCAGAAGCGGCAGCGTTTCATCTATATCTCCGAGGCGGTGACCCGGATGTACAAGACGCCGTTCCGGACCAATTTCGGCCGCGACCGCGCCGCCGTGGAGAAGAGCCGTCTGCTCACGAGCCCGCGCAAATCGGACACCCTGGCCGTCAAGGTGCAGGGCGGCCCCACGCAGGCCGTGGACCTGGACCTGGTCAAGACCCGTATGGTCATCCTGAACCAGGAGGACCTGGAGAACTACAACCTGGAACTGCTGGATCCCGTGATGCTGGATGACCGCCGTCAGTTCGTGATCCGGCTCACGCCGGCTGTCACGAAGGATTACGCCCTGAACAACGGCATGATCTACCTGGACCAGGAGACGCTGTCTTTCACGCGCATCGAGCTTTCGCTTGACGTCTCCGACCCGGGCAAGGCCACGCAGGCCATGCTGGTCAGCAAGCCCATGGACATCCGCTTCCGGCCCAAGGAGATGTCGATCCTGCTGAACTACAAGCGGGAGGACGGCAAGAGCCGCCTGAGCTATGTCCGGACGGTGTTCCGCTTCAATTGCGACGCCCGCAAGCGCCTCTTCAACACCGAGTACACCGCCATCGCCGAGATGGTGGTCACCAACCGCATCACGGGGGAGGCCGTGGAACCGATCGACCGCAAGGAAGCGTTCCGCAGCGACTACATCCTGGCCGACAAGACGCAGGCCTACTTCGATCCCGACTTCTGGAAGGACTATAATATCATCGAGCCGACCGAGAGCCTGGAGAACGCCATCGACCATCTCCGGAAACAGCAATAAGCCCGCAAGGGCTTGCTTTTCTTGACGGAAAACCTTATATTTGCTCGGTTAGTCAAGTGTATTATGTCTGAAAAAAGATTGCTTCTGGGAGATGAAGCGGTGGCCCTTGGGGCCCTGCATGCCGGCCTGTCCGGCGTCTATGCCTATCCGGGCACTCCTTCGACTGAAATTACCGAATACATCCAGCAGAGTCCGTTCGCGCGGGAGCGCGGCGTGCGCAGCCGTTGGTGCACCAACGAGAAGACGGCGATGGAAGCCGCGCTGGGCATGTCGTATGCTGGCAAGCGCGCCCTCGTGTGTATGAAGCACGTGGGTATGAACGTGTGCGCCGACCCCTTCGTGAATTCCGCCATCACGGGTGTGAAGGGCGGCCTGGTGGTGCTGGCGGCGGACGATCCGTCCATGCATTCCTCGCAGAACGAACAGGATTCCCGCTTCTATGGCAAATTCGCCCTGGTGCCCATCCTGGAGCCGTCCGACCAGCAGGAGGCCTACGACATGATGGCGAAGGCCTTCGCCCTTTCCGAGGCGCTGAAGCTGCCGGTCCTGATGCGGCTCGTCACGCGCCTGGCGCATTCCCGCGCCGCCGTGAAGGTAGGGGAGCCGCTCACGCAGAATGCGCTGGATCCCGATTCCGAGCGCTCGCACTGGGTGTTGCTGCCCGGCATCGCCAAGCGGCAGTATGTCTCGCTGATCGGCAAGCAGCCGGAGATGGAGAGCCTTTCCGAGGCTTCCGATTATAACCGGTTGGAGATCCCCGATCAGGTCGGGGATGACGCCCCGACCGTCATGCCCGGCAGCGACCGGGCATCTCTGGGCGTCATCGCCTGCGGCATCGGTTTCAACTATGTCTCTGAATCTGCACCGGAGGGCCTCTCTGTGCTGAAAATCTCGCAATATCCGCTGCCGGCGAAGCAGATCCGCGAGCTGGCTGCGCACAGCAGCCGCCTGCTCGTGGTCGAGGACGGCCAGCCTTTCGTCGAAGAGCAGGTGAAAGCGCTGCTTGGCGCCGACTATCCTGTCTGCGGTCGCCTGACCGGCGACCTGCCCCGTACCGGCGAACTGACGCCGGATAGCGTGGCGGCGGCGCTCGGTGTGAGCGGCGGTTCCGCATTCGCGGCCGCGCACAACCTCGCGCCGCGTCCGCCCCAGCTCTGCCAAGGCTGCGGCCACCGCGACGTCTATACGGCGCTGAACCAGGTAGTGGCGGAGTATCCCAACGCCCGGGTCTTCGGCGACATCGGCTGCTACACGCTGGGCGCGCTGCCGCCGTTCCGCGCCATCGACAGCTGCGTGGATATGGGTGCCTCCATCACGATGGCCAAAGGCGCCGCCGACGCGGGCGTCTACCCGGCCATCGCCGTGATCGGAGACTCCACCTTCACGCATTCCGGCATGACCGGTCTGCTGGACGCCGTGAACGACCACGCCGACATCACGGTCATCATCAGCGACAACCTTACGACCGCCATGACCGGCGGACAGGATTCCGCGGGCACGCACAAGTTCGAGGCCATCTGCCTCGCGCTGGGCGTGGAGCGCGAGCACCTGCACGTGGTGGTGCCGCTGCCCAAGAACATGGAAGAAATCACGCGCATCCTGCGCGAAGAGATCAATTATCACGGCGTGTCCGTCATCATCCCGCAGCGCGAGTGCATGCAGACGCTGGGCCGTAAACTCCGTCAGAAAAAACAGGAAGCGAAATGAAACTCGATATCAAACTTTCCGGTGTCGGAGGGCAGGGGATCCTCTCCATCGCGACCGTGATCGGCGAGGCCGCCACGGCCGCCGGGTTGCAGCTCAAGCAGGCTGAAGTGCATGGCATGAGCCAGCGTGGCGGTGACGTGCAGAGCGATATGCGTCTGAGCACGGACGCCATCTGCAGCGACCTGATCCCGCTCGGACAGGCCGACCTCATCATCTCCATGGAGCCGATGGAGGCGCTGCGCTATCTACCGTATCTGGCGGCCGACGGCGCCGTGGTCACGTCCAGCCAGCCGTTCGTGAACATCCCGAACTATCCCGACGCTTCGGCGCTGCTCGCCGAGCTGGATGCGCTCCCGCACGTGGTGCGGGCCAACATCGAGACGCTCGCCCGCGAGCACGCGATGCCCAAGAGCGCCAATATGATCCTGCTCGGGATGGCCGCGCCGTCCCTCAAACTCCTCGACGCAGAACAGCTGCGCGGGGCCATCGCCCGTATCTTCGCCCGCAAGGGGGAGGCGATTGTGAATGCTAATCTGGAGGCCTTCGAACTGGGCCTCGCCCACGCCAAATCCGTCAGTCAGTAGATTATGATCTGGAATCCCAATAAAGAATGCATGCCGCTCGAGCAGATGCGTCTGCTCCAGGGCAAACGTCTCCACAAGATCGTGGAGTATGTCTACCATAATGTTCCCTTCTACCGGAACAAGCTGCAGGAGATGGACATCTCGCCGGAAGACATCCAGACGATCGACGATATCGTCAAGCTTCCGTTCACGACCAAGAAGGACCTCCGGGACAACTATCCCTTCGGCCTCCAGGCCGCGCCGCAGAGCGAGATCATCCGTATCCACGCTTCCTCCGGCACCACGGGCAACCCGACCATCGTCGGCTACACCCGCAAGGACATCAGCATCTGGAGCGAGTGCATGGCGCGCAGCCTGAGTGCCTATGGCGTCACGAGCGAGGATATCTTCTCCGTGTCCTACGGCTACGGCCTGTTCACGGGCGGTCTCGGCGCGCATAACGGCGTGGAGACCATCGGCGCCTCCGTCGTGCCCGCCTCGACCGGCAACACCGAGAAGCATGCGCGCCTGATCCGCGACCTCGGTATTACGGGCATCGCCTGCACGCCTTCCTACGCGCTGTACCTGGCCGAGACCATGGACAAGCTGGGCATCACCAAAGACCAGATCAAGCTGCGCGTGGGTGCCTTCGGCGCCGAGCCGTGGACCGAGAACATGCGTACCGAGATCCAAAACCGCCTGGGCCTGAAGGGCTTCAACCTGTACGGTCTGAGCGAGGTCATGGGCCCGAGCGTGAGCTACGAATGCGACGAGCAGAACGGCTCCCACGTCAACTGGGACCACTTCTACCCGGAAATCATCGACCCGGTCACGTTGGAGCCGGTGCCCGACGGACAGACGGGCGAACTGGTGTTCACGACCCTCACCAAGGAGGGTATGCCGGTCATCCGCTACCGCACGCGCGACCTCTGCGCGCTGATGCCGGGCGAATGCCCCTGCGGACGCACTAGCGTGCGTATGACCGCCATCCAGGGCCGTACCGACGACATGCTCATCATCCGCGGTATCAACGTCTTCCCGTCCCAGGTGGAGAGCGTGGTGCTGACGATGCAGGAGTTCGCGCCGGTGTACATGCTCATCGTGGACCGCGTGAACAACCTCGACACCCTGGTGGTGCAGGTGGAGCTGCGGCCCGACGTCTTCAACGCCACCCTCGACACGCCGGCCGCCATCGACGAGCTGGAGCAGCGTTTCGCGGGCAAGCTCCGCAGCGTGCTGAGCATCAATGCCAAGGTGCAGATCAAGGCCCCCGGCACCATCGAACGCAGCCAGGGTAAGAGCACGCACGTCATCGACAAACGTAAACTTTATTGACGCTGAATACTATGACCATCAGACAGTTATCCATCTTTATCGAGAACCAGTCCGGCACCTTGCAGAAGGTGCTGGAACTGATCCGCAAGTCCGGTATCCAGATCATCGCCTGCACCATCGCGGACACGGCGGAGTACGGTCTGTTCCGGATCATCTGCAGCGAGCCCGACCGGGCCTGCAAGGAACTGAAGGAAGCCGGCGTGGCCGTGGCCATTTCCGACGTGTTCGCCATCGAGCTGGACAACCAGCCCGGCGGCGCGGCCAACGTGGTGAGCGTCTTCAGCGGCGCCGGCATCGGCATTACCTACATGTATGCCTTCCTGCTGGACGGCCGTGGAATCCTGGTCTTCAAGACCGCGCAGGCCGCCGAGGCCGAGGCCGCCATCCGCGCTCACGGTCTCCGCGCGCTCTCCGAAGCTGACCTGCCGGTCTCCTAACGTCATGCCCGGCTCCGACCGGGCATCTCTTCCTCTCCGTCACCCCCGACCTGATCGGGGGTCTTTTCTATTCCGTCATGCCCGGCTCTGACCGGGCATCTTTTTCCATACAAATACTGCTTCATGACGGAAATTTCTGCTATTTTTGTAATATGCCTTCCCCGAATCGCACCTACATCGCCATCGACCTGAAGTCGTTCTACGCCTCCGCGGAGTGCGTGGCGATGGGGCTGGACCCGCTGGACACGCATCTCGTGGTGGCGGACCTTTCGCGTACGGAGAAGACCATCTGCCTGGCGGTTTCGCCCTCCCTCAAGAGCTATGGCATCGCCGGGCGCGCACGCCTGTTCGAAGTCGTGCAGGCGGTGCGCCGCATCAATTACGACCGGCGCCAGAAGGCGCCCGGGCGGCGTTTCAGCGGCAAGAGCAGCACCCATTCCGTCCTGCAGGCCGATCCCTCGCTGGAACTCGACTACATCGTCGCTCCGCCCCGGATGGCGCGCTATATGGAGGTCAGCGGGCAGATTTATGGCATTTACCTGCGCTATGTCTCGCCCGATGATATCCAGGTCTATTCCATCGACGAAGTCTTCATTGACGCCACCGACTACCTAAAGGCGTACAAACTCTCCGCGCACGACTTCGCACGCAAACTCATCCGCGAAGTGCTTTCCGAGACCGGCATCACCGCCACCGCGGGCATCGGACCCAACCTGTACCTCTGCAAGATTGCGATGGATATAGAGGCGAAGCATAGCCCTGCGGACGCGGACGGCGTACGCATCGCCGAGTTGGACGAGCTAAGCTACCGCCGGAAATACTGGACCCACCGCCCCCTGACGGACTTCTGGCGCATCGGACGCGGCATCGCCGCCAAGCTGGAAGCCAACGGCCTCTACACGCTGGGCGACGTGGCGCGTTGCTCGCTGGGGCAACCCTACGAGAAATACAACCAGGAGTTCCTGTACAAACTGTTCGGCGTCAATGCCGAACTGCTGATCGACCACGCCTGGGGCTGGGAGCCCTGCACCATGGCCGACATCAAGGCCTACCGGCCCACGACCAGCAGTCTTTCCAGCGGACAGGTGCTGTCCCAGCCCTACAGCTTCAAGAAGGCGCGCGTCGTCATCCACGAGATGACCGAACAGCTGGTCCTGAGCCTGGTGGACAAGCATCTGCTCACCGACCAGATGATCCTGCATGTCGGCTACGACGTCAGCAGCCTGACAGATCCGGCACTGCGAGCGAAATACAAAGGTCCCGTCTCCCAGGACTGGTACGGCCGCCCTGTCCCGAAACCCGCCCACGGCTCCGTCAACCTGCCCCGGCAGACATCCTCCACCCGGGTAATCGCCGATGCTGTACTGGACCTCTTCGACCGTGTCGTGGACCCTTCTCTGCTGGTCCGACGCATGTATGTAGTGGCGGCCCGTCTGGTGGACGAATCGGCCGTACAGGCCGTTCAATTGGATCTTTTCGAGGAACCTGGTGAGGACGGAAGCCGCGAGCGCAGCCGCCAGGAGGCCATCCTCGCCATCCGGCGCAAATACGGCAAGAACGCCATCCTGACGGGCACCAACTTCGACGAAGGCGCCACGGGCATCGAACGCAATAAACAAGTGGGAGGACACAAGGCATGAGCAACGATTTCGAGCATCGCTACGACGACATCATCTCCCTGCCGCACCCGGACCCCGATCCGCGGCGCCACCCCCGCATGCCTATCGCCGAGCGCGCCGCCCAGTTCGCCCCCTTCGCTGCTCTAACCGGCTTCGACGGCGTCATAGACAAAACGGCTGACCAGCACCTCGCCGATCAGCCGGAAATGTACGGGGATGAGGAATTCTAGTACGTCATGCCCGACCCCTTCTTCGTCATGTCCGATCAGGCCGGGCATGACGAATAAGGGTGACGTGTGCTAATAGAAGACGGTGTTGAAGAAGTCTTCCATCTGGCGGGCGTAGGGGGCGCCGAAGCGGAGGAAAGTTTCTTTGGTGCGGCTGTCCGGTTTCCAGTCATAATAGGCATGCTGGGCGCCGGGGACGTGGATATAGTACGCTTCCTGGCCGGCGGCCTTCAGCGCCTCGTAGTATTCCTGGTTGGACGCGTCGTCCACGGTGGTATCCTCGGTGCCGCGGTTGATCCAGTGCGGAATTCTGCGCTTGGAGGCCTTCGGGATGTTGCTGAGCGGCGAGACGGCCGCGCGGGCATCTTCACCCTTCAGGTCCTGGACGAAGCGGTCGATGCTCTTGGCGGAGAAGATGCCGTAGTTCGGCGCGCAGGCACGGATGGACTTGCGCAGGGCCTTGCGGGCTTTCTTCGCGCTCATCCCGGCGGGCAGGTAGGTCGGCCGGTATTCATAGATTCCCGGCTTGACGCCGAAGCCGCGGTCGCCGATGCGCTCGATCATCGTCGCCACGGAAGCACAGAGATGGCCGCCAGCGCTGTCGCCCGTGACGGCGAGGCGGTCCGGATCCAGGCCGTATTCCGCGGCATGCTCGCGGATGTGCATGATGGCACCGAAGCAGTCCTCGATAAGTTGGTTCATCGTGTTGGGCGTGGCGTCGCCGTCCCGCGTGCCGATCCAGCGGTAGTCGATACTGAAGACAACATACTTGCCGTCTTTGACCAGTTCGCGGGCGAGGCCCTTCATCACGTTCTGGCAGTTCATCTGCCAGCCTCCGCCGTGGATGATAACGATGCCTGGAAGCTTGTTTGCTCCATCGGGGATGTAGGCGTCGTAGCGAAGCGACTTCACGCCAGGCTGGGCATAGACGATGTCCTGGATGCAGCGGTATCCCTGCAGGCGTTCCGGTTCCACGAAAGAGGCGCCAATGACCAGGTTGTCGCTGTCCACGACGACGTCGAATTCAGGCTGGTAATACTCTGTGTAAAAGGCAAACATGCCATACATGTCCTTGTAGCCGCACTCGAAGGCGTAGCCGGGATCGGCCGTTGCTTTGACGTGCAGGGTGGTACCCTTCGGGAAAACGGTACCTTCTTCCGGATCGACGGCGGGGGAAACAGTGACGGCGCCGTGGGCGCATTCACCGATCTTCACGCGGAACGGACCGTCCGGATTGGCGGGGGCGAAACGGGGCTGCGCGGACACAAGCGTGCAGAAAAGCGCCATAAGCGCGGGAAGGAATGATAGGCGAGTACTCATACTTACAAATTTAGTTATTATTTCTGTATTTTCAGACCCCCGATCAGGTCGGGGGTGACGTAAAGAAAAAAGATGCCCGAACAGTTTGGGGGTGACGTAAAATGTTTATATTTGTAGAAAACAACCACATACCGTTATGATCAGAATTGCAATTGTCGGAAGCGGCTGGATCGTGTCCGATATGCTGAAGGCCATGAAGGCCGTCCAGGGATATGAAATCGTCGCCATCTGCGCCCGCAGCCTCGAGAAGGCCGGCCGTTTCGGCATCCCGAATCTTTATACCGACTACGCGGAAATGCTGACCCGCACCGACATCGACTTCGTCTATGTCGCGCTGCCCAATACGCTTCATTACGGCGCCGCGAAGCAGGCGCTGCTGGCCGGCAAGAACGTTCTGTGCGAGAAACCCTTCACCTCCACCGTGGAGCAGGCCGCGGAACTGTTCGCGATTGCCAAAGAGCGGGACCTGTACATCTTCGAGGCCATCTCCAACATCCACCTGCCGAACTTCTTCAAGGTGCAGGAGCTCCTGCCGCAGATCGGCCCCGTGCGCCTGGTGCATGCCGACTACGACGAGCATTTCGGCCGCTATGACGACTACCTGGCCGGCAAGGAAATCCCCGTGCTGACGCAGGAATACGAGGGCGGCGCGCTGCGCGACATCAACATCTACTGCCTGTACATCGTGCTGGTGCTCTACGGGCGCCCGGACACGGTCTATTATGCTGCCAACACCACCGGACGCCATGCCGTCGCCACCTCCGGCGCCGCCACGCTGACCTGGAAGAGCGGCGTGACGGCCATCTGTACGGCATCCATGGACTCCGACGGCCTGCGCGGCTTCTTCTTCCAGGGCGAGAAAGGCGCCATCCGCGTCTATGGCCTGCCGAATTTCTTCACGAAAGTGGAGCTGATGCTGCCCGGACAGGAGCCGCAGTTCTTCGAACTCAACCGTTATGAGCACCGGCTCTGCCACGAGCTGGATGTCTATCGCGACATCTTCCTGGCCCGCGACCGCAAGGTACAGGAAGCGCTTCAGGAGAAGACCATGCTGATCATGGATACGATCGTGCGGCTCGAACAATCCATGCCCCAATAGCCCATGCGTCTGCTGACCGTTCTGCTGGGCTGCCTGCTGCTGGCGCCGTTCCGGCCCGTCTTCACGGCGGAGCCGATTCCGGCGCAGGTAGAGGCGCGCATGCGCGGGAGCTCCTACCCGGAGTCCGGCGCGGCGATCAGCATGAGCGAACTGCGCTACCTGCGCCTGTCCTATTACGATTTCAACGGCGTGCCGCAGACCGGGGAGATGGTCTGCAACGCCGCCATCGCCCAGGATCTCCTGGAAATTTTCGAAGCCCTGTTCGAGGCGGAATATCCCATCCGCAGCATCCGCCTGGTGGACGATTTCGGGGCGTCGGACGATGCTTCCATGCTGGCCGACAACACTTCCTGCTTCAACTACCGACTGGTGCCGGGGCAGGGGAATATGTCCCGCCACGCGCTCGGACTGGCCGTGGACGTCAATCCCTTCGAGAATCCCTACATCGACACGAAAGGCGTGATCCGTCCGCCGGAAGCGGCGCAATATGCCGACCGCACGCAGGACTTTCCGCACAAGATCGACCGGGATGACCTGTGCTGCCGGCTCTTCCGGGAGCACGGCTTCATCTGGGGCGGGGGATGGGCCCGTTCCAAGGATTATCAACATTTTCAAAAGCAATAACCATATTATTATCCGTTATGCGTAAAACATTCTTGTTTCTACTTCCCCTGCTGGCCCTGGCGGCCTGTTCCCGCCCGGTCAGCTCCGATCTGAAACTCAATGACCTGGAGTATTTCGAGCGTCAGGGCGTGAATGTGCTGATCTACAGCAACACGTTCTCCGGCGGCTTCAACGACGAGAAGAACTCCGGCATCGAGATCATCCACCACGGCGTGCGCACCGTCCAGGGCGGCGCCGTGCGCCTGTCCAACACGCCGGAGCAGTGGGACCTCGTCCCCGAGACCACCGTCCGCAACGTGAACCGCGAGGAGAATTCCATCGAGGTGGGCCTGCGCTATCCGCACTACGACTTCGATTCCCGCATCGTGGCCACCGCCGTGGGCAAGGCCGTGCGGATCGACGTGTACCTCGACAAGCCCGTGCCCGCCGAACTGGAGGGCGACGCCGGCTTCAACATCGAATTCCTGCCCTCGCAGTACTGGAACAAAGCCTACGTGATGGACGGCAAGGCGAACCGCTTCCCGCGCTACACCGCCAGCCTGACCACCACGCGTCCCAACGAGGAGAAGGTCTATCAGTACAAGGGCTACAAGACCTACGACGACCGCGGCACCGGCCGCTTCGTGGATCCGCTTCCGCTGTCCACCGGCCACGAACTTATCGTGGCGACGGATGATCCGTCACGCCTGATCAAGATCAGCAGCGAGGACGCCGAGATGAATCTCTATGACGGCCGTCTGCTGGCGCAGAACGGCTGGTACGTGCTGCGCAGCATCCTGCCTGCCGGCAAGACCGGCAAGGTGCTCAGCTGGACCGTGGAGCCGAACGCCATCCCCGGCTGGACCCGCGAGCCCAACGTGGGTTTCTCGCAGGTGGGCTACCTGCCCGGGCAGCAGAAGGTGGCGGTGGTCGAGCTGGACAAGCTCGACAAGCCGCGCGCCACGGCGGAGGTCTGGAAGGTGAATGACGACGGCACCACCGCCCGCGCCTTCTCCGGCCCGGTCAAGTCCTGGGGCGACTACTACAAGTACCATTACGTCAAGTTCGACTTCAGCGCCGTGCAGGAGCCTGGCGTGTATTTCCTGAAATACGGTGACGTCAAGACCAACGATTTCATCATCGGCGACGACGTGCTCGACCGCATCACGGATGCCACGAGCGACGTGTGGATCCCGATCCACATGAACCACATGATGGTCAACGAGGCCTACCGCATCTGGCACGGCGAGCCGTTCAAGGAAGGTTATCTCCAGGCGCCCGCCAACACCGACCACTTCGACCTCCACAGCCAGGGCGTGATCGACACCAAGTACAAGGCCCTCCAGCTGATCCCCGGCCTGAACGTGGGCGGCTTCTTCGACGCCGGCGACTTCGACATCGAGACGGGTTCCAACATCTCCGTGGTGCAGAACCTGGTATCCGACTGGGAGCGCTTCAAGCCGATGCGCGACGAGACCTTCGTCAGCGAGAAGCAGCGCTATGTGGACCTGCACCGTCCGGACGGCGTGCCTGACGTGCTGCAGTACATCGAGCACGGCGTGCTGAACCTGGTGGCGCAGGCCGAGAACATCGGCCACATGTCCCAGACCCTCTCCAATTCCGTGCTGGACAACTACCACCACCTCGGCGACGCCGCGGCCATCACGGACGGTCTCCATTATGACCCGCGCCTGAAACCGTATGAGAAATCCGCCGACGGCAAGTCCAGCGGTACGCCGGACGACATGTGGGCCTTCACGACCCGCAATCCCGGCCTGGACCTCCAGGCGGCCACGATGTTCGCCGCCGCCAGCCGGGCGCTGACGGGCTACAACGACGACCTGGCCAAGCGTGCGCTGGCGCAGTCCAAGCGCCTGATGAAGGAGGGGACCGAACTGCTGGCGAAGAGCCCGATGGGCGCGCGGATGCGCGGCCGCGGCTTCGGCAACATGTCCACCAACCTCCAGCTTTATGTCAGCACCGGTGAACAGCACTACCTGGACGACTTCCAGCAGCAGATCTGGCCGGCGCTGGACCGCGGCGTGGAATTCTCCATCCAACCGGCGCTCGACGCCATCCCGTACCTGGACGAGGCCTACAAGGAGAAGCTGCGTCCGTACGTGGAGCAGTACAAGGTGTACCTGGACAGCCTCGAGTTCGACAATCCGTACGGCGTGCCCATCGGCAAGGGCAACTGGGCTTCCAGCGGCTCGGTCGTGAGCTTCGGCACCACGGCCAGCTTCGCGAGCAAGTATTTCCCGGACATCATCGGGCCGGAATACGCCCTCAAGGCGGCCGGTTACATGTTCGGCTGCCACCCGTACCACAATTACTCACTTGTGGCCGCCGTCGGCGCCACGCGCCCGAAGCAGGTCTTCTACGGCAACAACCGCGCGGACTTTTCCTTCATCCCCGGGAATGTGGCCCCTGGCGTGCTGTTCCGCAATCCGGACCACTTCGAGAACTTCGACGACTGGCCGTTCCTCTGGGGCCAGAACGAAGGGACGATTGCCGGCAACACGGCCTACCTGATCTTCGGCGCCGCGCTGCAGAATCTGGTACGTTGATGATACGAGACCCCGGAGGAGGTTAGATTTCCTCCTCCGTGTGGGTCTTGGGATCTTGAATCTTACGAACGGGGTCGCACGTCAGGTCGACCCCTAATTTTTTGAAGGTCTTGCGGTCCACCTCGCTCAGCATGACGGTGGAGTGGACCTGCGCGCCCTTGAGCTTGGGCAGTTGGTCCAGGGCCAGCTTGCAGTTCTCGTCCAGCAGGCTCATCATCGAGATCGTGACCAGAACCTCGTCCGTGTGCAGGCGGGGATTGTGCCCGTGCAGGTAGGTGACCTTGGTCTTCTGGATCGGGGCAATCATGGTCTTGGGGATGAGCTTTATATTGTGCGGGATGCCGGCCAGGTGCTTCAGCGCGTTCAGCAGAAGCGCTGCACTGGGGCCGAGCAGGGGAGAGGTCTCCGCGGTGAGGATGGTGCCGTCCTCCAGTTCGATGGCCGCCGTGGCGCCGCCGGCTTTCTCGAGGCGTTCGTGGGCTGCGACGGTAGTCTTGCGGTCGGCGGTGGTGATGCCGGCCTTCTTCATCACGAGGGCGATCTTGTTGACTTCCGCCTCCGTCGTCTTGCCGTCGGCGAACTTGACGAGGGCCGTGTAGTAGCGGCGGATGATTTCCTGCAGCGCAGCCTGGCGGCATACTTCGTCGTCGCTGATGCAGGAACCGATCATGTTCACGCCCATATCGGTCGGGGACTTGTACGGCGAGGAGCCGTAGATGTCGTCGAAGAGGGCGTTCATCACCGGGAAGATTTCGATGTCGCGGTTGTAGTTGACCGCCGTCTCACCGTAAGCATCGAGGTGGAACGGGTCGATCATATTCACGTCGTCGAGGTCCGCCGTGGCGGCCTCGTAGGCGATGTTGACGGGATGGTTCAGCGGAAGGCTCCAAACGGGGAAGGTCTCGAACTTGGCGTAGCCGGCCTTCACGCCGCGCTTGTTCTCCTGGTATAGCTGGCTCAGGCAGACGGCCATCTTGCCGCTGCCCGGACCGGGAGCGGTCACGACCACCAGCGGTTTGGTCGTCTCGACGTAGTCGTTCTTGCCGAATCCTTCGTCGGAGTCGATCAGGGCCACGTTGTGGGGATAGCCTTCGATCGTATAATGGTAGTATACCTTGATGCCCATGCGCTCCAGGCGCTTGCGATAGGCGTCGGCGCTGGCCTGGCCGTTGTAGTGGGTGACGACGACGCTGTTCACGCTGAATCCGCGCTCCAGGAACTCGTCCCGCAGACGCAGTACGTCCACGTCGTAGGTGATGCCGAGGTCGTTGCGGATCTTGTTCTTCTCGATATCGACGGCGCTGATCACCATGACGATCTCCAGGTCGTCCTTGAGCTGGTAGAGCATCTTGAATTTGCTGTCCGGCTCGAAGCCCGGAAGCACGCGGCTGGCGTGGAAATCGTCGAATAGTTTGCCGCCGAATTCCATGTACAACTTGTTGCCGAATTTGGCGATGCGTTCCTTGATGTGTTCAGACTGGATCTTGAGATATTTCTCGTTGTCGTACCCGTATTTCATATAGACTAGATTGCAATACGGGTTACAAAATTAGGTATTTCTCCCGAAATAATTGAAATGAATCAGGAAAAAGTTATCAACAATGCACTTCATCAGCGTTTTTCGATTCGTAAAGCAGGAAAGAACGTGATAATCAACGATATTTTTATTATCTTGGTCCCATGAACCACATAATAAAGCTATTTTTGTCGATCGCCGGGCTGGTGGCCGGCATCTGTGCCGGCGCCCAGGAGCGCTTCATCTTCACACCTCAATGGACGCCCCAGGCGCAGTTCACCGGGTATTATGTCGCCCAGGAACTTGGCTTTTACCGTGATGCCGGGTTGAATGTGGATATCGTCCATCCCACCGCTTCCCAGTCTGCCTTGAGCCGTATTTTCAAGAACGAGAGCCAGGCGACCACCCTGCAGCTCTGCCAGGCGCTGGAGGTCGTGGGAAGCGACGTTCCTCTGGTGAACATCCTCCAGACATCGATGAACAATTCCATGGTCATCGTTTCCCGCCGGGGTGTGGATCCGCTTAGCCAGAAAGGGGCCCGGGTGGGTTGCTGGTTCGCCGGTTTCGGCCAGCTGGCCTTCTGCCTGAGCGACAAGGAGCACCTTGATTACGAATGGATTCCCTCTTCGACCATCGTCAATCTCTTCGTGAAGGGCGCCATCGATGCGGCCCTCGCCATGTCGTACAATGAATTCTACCAGTTGGTACAAAGCGGTATGGAGTTCGACGAGAACAGCGTATACCGCTTCTGCGACCACGAATACAACGTCCAGGAGGACGGTGTGTACATGCGCTACGACTACTACGTGAATCACAAGGAAGAGGCGCAGAAGTTCGCCGACGCCAGCCGCCGGGGCTGGGAGTGGGCGGCCGAGCATCCTGAAGAGGCCCTGGACATCGTCATGAAATACGTGCATCAAAACCACATTATCACGAACCGTTCGATGCAGAAGCTGATGCTCACTGAAGTGCTCCGCCTCCAACTGAACCGCGAGACGGGGAAGCGGGAGTTCCGCCTGCGTCCCGATATGGTCAAGCTGGCGAGCGACCTTATGGTCGAGAACGGCATGATTCTCGCCCCGGTTTCCTACGAAGAACTCATAGTCCGATAAGTCATGAAGCGTTTACTCGATAAGGTAACCTATTTCTTCCGGAACAGCCTCTCTGCCCGGCTGGGTCTGTGGATCGTAATGTTCGCCGCCCTTATTTTCATCGCTGCATTGGGCTTCCTGTTCGCCGAGTCGCGCGAGGCTGTTCGCAGCGAAGCGATTTCCCATGCCACCCAGACCCTGGAGAGTACGGTGCTCCGCGTGACGAACATCCTGGACGAAGTGGTAGTGGCCACGGACAATACGGACTGGCTGATTCCCCGCCATCTGGATGCCGCCGATTCGATGTTCGTCTATTGCCGCCGCATCCTGGAGAACAATCCGGACCTCAACGGCTGCTCCATCTCCTTTGAGCCGTACTACTTCCGCGACAAGGGACGGTGGTTCTCTGCCTACTCCCTCAATCAAAACGGCGTCATCCAGACGACGCAGGAGGGAAATAACGAGTACGAATATTTCTACATGGACTGGTATCAGCAGGCCAAACTGCTGGACGGGCCGTGCTGGACGGAGCCATACAACGACTTCAATCCCAAGGGAATCTACTCCCCGGATGTGATCGCTTCCTACTGCAAGCCCATCCGGGATGAGGAAGACAACTATATCGGAACCATTTCGGTGGACTTGTCCCTGAGCTGGCTTTCGGAGACCATTTCTGCCGTCAAGCCCTATCCCAATTCCTACAGCATCATGATCGGTGAGGGCGGTACTTATTTCGTCCATCCGGACTCCACCAAACTGTTCTACCAGACCATCTTCACGGAAACCCTCGAGCATCCCGATCCAGACCGGACCGCCCTGGGACACGCTATGCAGCGCGGTGAGGAGGGTATGAAGCAGCTCGTGGTCAACGGGGAACAATGCTACGTCTTCTACAAGCCGCTCAGTACGACCGGCTGGAGCGTCGCCATCGTCTGCCCCGAGCGTGACATCTTCAGCGGTTTCAACCGTCTCCGCCGCTCCGTGCTTGCAATCGTTCTGGTCGGCCTCCTGCTGATGCTGCTGATCTTCCGGCGCATCGTGAGCCGGGAGCTGGTGCCGCTGCAGCAGCTGGCCGGACAGGCCAAGACCATTGCTTCCGGCGATTTCGAAACCCGCCTGCCAGACGACGGCCGCATTGACGAGATCGGACAGCTGAGCCGATCGTTCAGCGAGATGCAGTCCTCGCTGGTGAACTACGTGGAGGAACTCAAGACGACGACGGCCATGAAGGCTTCGTTCGAGAACGAACTGAAGGTGGCCAGCGATATCCAGATGGGCATGGTGCCGCGAATCTTCCCGGCTTTCCCCAAGCGCAAGGATATCGACCTCTACGCATCGATGACTCCGGCCAAGGAGGTCGGCGGCGACCTGTACGACTTCTTCGTGCAGCAGGAGAAACTGTACTTCTGCGTGGGCGACGTGTCGGGCAAGGGTATTCCCGCCTCGCTGTTCATGGCCGTGACGCGTAATATGTTCCGCATCATCGCGCAGCAGGGCCATACGCCGGCCGAAGTGGCCAGACAGATCAACGACTTCATCACCCAGGACAACGAGCAGAACATGTTCGTGACGATGTTCATCGGTTGTATCGACCTTCAGACGGGCCGTATGGACTTCTGCAACTGCGGACACAATCCGCCGCTACTGGACGGCCAGTTCTTCCCGTTGAAGTACACCAACCAGCCACTGGGCCTGTGGGAGTGCGACGAATTCTCCGGCGAGTCGATCGACGACGTCCGTGGACGGCAGATCCTTGTCTATACCGACGGCCTCAACGAGGCGGAGAACCGGCAGATGGAGATCCTGGGCAACGACCGCCTGCTCGGACTGATGGCCGGGGCGGAAAAACTGGATGCCGAGAATGTGATCCGCATGCTGCAGAAGGCTGTGGAGAAACACCGCGACGGCGCCAGCCCCAACGACGACCTGACGCTGCTGTGCGTCCGGGTACAGGTCCCTACAGATAATTAATACATATAATTAATGACTGACTATCATCGTATTTAATATTTCGTGTTATGAAAAGCAAGAAAACGATTTACATTCTGGTCTCAATCCTGGCAGTATGTCTGCTGGGTGTTGTACTTTCCAAGGTGATCGACTGGCCGGTGGACACTGAGAATTCCAGCGGAAACATCGCCAAGACCTCCCGTTTTTCCCGCAAGACCGCTTCGGATGGAGCCAGCAATATGCAGGAACTGCTTCTGAATGACGAGGAGTACAAGAACAGTATCGTGGCCGCATATCTGGTCATGGATGCCCGCGCCAGTCAGTTCAACGCCCTCGTGGACGCGTCTGACGAGGTGGCTGGTACGATTCCGGCTTTCAGCGACGTGCTCAAGGACATGAAGGCTGCCAAGCCGATGCTCAGTAACGTCTGCGCCACGATGCAGACCCTCGCGGATGACCTGGACGCCGTTCTCGGCGGGGAGACGCGCGCCGATCTGGCCCAAAACACGACCAACGCCGCACTGGCGTACAACACGCTTCAGAAGTCGAACAACCTGGCCACCCGTTTCATCGACACTGCCGATGCTTTCCTGGAAAAGAATGCGGGCGACGACCGCCTCAAATTCATCCGTGACCAGTGGGTCGAATATCAGATGGTGACCGCCTCCCTGGAGCAGGATGAGAAAGCCGCCGACGAGATGGCTCAGAAGGGTCATCTGCTTTCGGCAGAGAAGAGCGCTACGGCCCTGGCCTCCTTAGGCGAAAACGTATCGGGTGTTATCGCTTCCGTTTCCAGCCTCAATTATCTCATCTGTTCGAACGTTCGGGACAACCTTGGTGCATCCGCTCGGGAAAACCTTGGTGCGAGCGCCCGGGAGAATCTCGGTGCATCCGCTCGGGAGAATCTCGGTGCGAGCGCCCGGGAGAATCTTGGTGCATCCGCTCGGGAAAACCTCGGTGCGAGCGTACGTGAAAACCTTGGTGTAGCTGCTCGTGAAAACCTTGGCGTAGCCGTTGATGGCGTTCTTGGTGCAGCCGCCCGGGAAAACCTTGGTATGAACACTCAGCGCACTCTTGGCGCTGCTGCCGGAGCCGTTATTCAAAGTGCTGTTCAGGGAGATGTTGTCGGCAACGTCGAGTCTCTCCGTTTCTTCTAATATTATCCGGCACCTGATATGTCAAGGATGCTCCGGTTCCGGATAGGAATCCTGTCGTTTGTTCTGGTTCTGCCGCTTGTCGCCCAAGCGCAGAACCAGACCTACTTTCAGTACAAGACTGACGAAGCCCAGCTGGTTTTTTTCGACAAGAACCTGTCGCGCTACATCCCGCACATGGTGCGCATGTACCAGAACGGCAGGGCTCTTCACGAACAGATCTGGACCACGGATTCCGTCTATGTCCCGGAAGTACCCCTTCTTCTGCTCACTGACTGGGAGGACGACGGTAACGGCGGTGCTACTCCGCTGCCGCGTTCGATGATCCAGATCGGCATGGCCCCTATGTCGATGTCGTATTACATCAATCCGTCCATCGAGCGTTACCGGCAGCTGTTCTGCCACGAGTACACGCACATCGTGATGACGGACAAGTACAACCGCAGGGACCTCGGCTGGCGCAAGTTCTTCGGCACCAAGGTCGGAACGGACAGCTCGCAGCCCATTTCCGCCCTGTGGAGCTACCTGAGCGTCCCGCGCTGGTATGCTCCCCGATGGTACCACGAAGGCATCGCCTGTTTCATGGAGACCTGGCTGGGCGGCGGCGTGGGCCGCGCCCTGGGCGGCTATGACGAGATGTATTTCCGCAGCATCATCCATGGGGGAGAGCCGCTTTTCTCCGTCGTGGGTCTGGAGACGGAAGGTTCCACCATGGACTTCCAGGTGGGTGCCAACGCTTACCTCTACGGCACCCGCTTCGTGAACTATATGGTGGGGCAGTACGGCTATGAGAACGTCATCCGTTTCTACAACCGCACGGCCGACAGCAAGACCTTCTTCGGCAAACAGTTCAAGCAGGTGTTCGGCCGCCCGCTCCGGCAGGTCTGGAACGAGTGGAAGATCGAGGAAAAGAAACACCAGGAAACCAACCTCGCCGCGATCCGGCAATATCCGGTCACGGAGACCGTCCCCCTGACCAGGGATCCGCTGGGTTCCGTGTCGCCGTTCGTCTATGATCCGGGGACCGGCAAGGCCTATGCGGCCATGAACGCCCCCGGCGACTTCGCCCATATCACCGAGCTCGACCTGAATACCGGCCGGCAGCGGAAGGTGACGGACCTGTATGGCATCCAGCTGTACAATCCGGCTTTCGTCGCCCTGGACCGGAACGCGCAGCGTCTCATCTTTACGTTCAACAATGCCAAGATGCGCGGTCTGATGGTGTATGACCTTCAGAAGCGGAAGGTGGTCAAGCGGATGAAATTCCAGCGCGTCAACAACATCGTCTACGACAACGCCTCCGACTGCCTGTACGGCCTGTTTTCCAACGGCGGTACGCAGTCCATCATCCGCTATGACCGGAATCTTGAGAATCCCGAGGTGATCTATGCGTTCCCGTTCGGCGTGAGCGTCTTCGACATGGATATCAGCCATGACGGAAAGCTTCTCACCTTGGCCAGGCAGGGCGACAACGGCGAGCACACGCTGCTGCTATTCAATACCGAAGAACTGGCCAACGCCAACTACCACGTGGAGGAACTGATCACCTGGGAAGACAGCAACCTGGGCCAGTTCCGTTTTTCCCTGGACGACAAATACCTCATTGGCAGTTCCTATTACACCGGCGTCTCCAACCTTTGGCAGATCAACCTGGAAACGCGTGAGATGGAGTTGCTTTCCAATACGGAGATAGGCCTGTTCGCCCCGCTGGAGATTGCCCCCGGCCAGTTGATGGCCCTGGAATTCGAGCGCGACGGTATGCGGCCGGTCACGCTGGCGCGCAGCGTCATCGAGGACGCCAATGCCATCGAACTCTTCGGCCAGAAGGCGTATGAGAATAATCAGGACGCCCTCGAATCCGTGGGTTTGCTGAAGGAGCCCCAGGAACCGATCGAATTCGGCGACGTCTACAACAGCATCACCGAGTATGCTCCGTTGAAGGAGATGCGTTTTGCGGGAGCCTATCCCACGATTTCCGGCTTCACGGACAAGAAGGCCTGGAATCGGGTGACACCCGTACTGGGTTATCGCTTCATGTTCGAGGATCCTGTCGGCCTGAGCCGCATCAAGCTGGACCTGGGTCTCTCACCCTGGAGCAGCAACGCTCTCAAGAACCAGTTCCATGCCGACTTCGAGTGGAAGTATTATTTCTGGACGCTGAAGGCGGCCTGGAATCATGCGGATTTCTATGACCTGGCCGGCCCGCTCCGTACCAGCCGCAAGGGTTATATGGTGAGCCTGGCCTACGACTACAGCAACTCGCTGGTGATGCCCTATACCAAGTCCTGGGGCGCATCCATAGCCGCTTACGGAGATATGGACGCGCTACCTCTGTACCAGGAAATCGAGGTGGATAATGGCATTACCTCCATGCAGACGGCCTCGCTGTACGGGAAGATTTCCAAGACCCGCGGCACATTGGGCTCCGTGATGCGCGAGCAGGGCTATGAACTCGGTCTCAACGGTTACACTTACCTGGCCGGCGGCAAGTTCTTCCCGTCGATCGACGCCACGGCCGATTTCGGCTTCCTGGTTCCCGTCGGCCGCAATACCTCCTTCTGGCTCCGCACGGCGGCCGGTCATTCCTTCGGCGATCCGGCGTCCGCCTTCGGTAATACCTATTTCGGCGGCTTCCGCAACAACCGCGTGGACTACCGCAACGCTTTCCAGTACCGCCTGGCGATGGCCATGCCCGGCGCCGCCATCGATGCGATCAAGGCGCATTCCTACGCCAAGGCGACGGCCGAACTCAATCTCCGGCCCATCCGACTGAACGATTTCGGCGCCTTGTTCCTGTATCCCACCTGGATCCAGTGCTCCCTGTTCGGTACGGGCCTGTCGGCCTGGAACCCCGGCGAGGCGCGCCAAATGTACTACAGTGCCGGTGTGCAGCTGACGACTGAAATCGTATTCTTCAATTACCTCAAGACGACGCTCTCCATCGGGTACGGCCACCTGTTCGCGCCCGAAGGCTTCCCGGGCGGCCGGCACGGTAACGAACTGATGGTATCCTTAAAACTCCTGTAATGCCTTTTGTCGCCGCCCTGCTGCCTGTAGCGGTCTATATCTTCGTCGTCTACAAGCTGGATTCCTTTTCGCTCCTGAGCGTGAAACGCCTGTTGGTGCTGGTGCTGTCCGGCATGCTCACGGCGCTGGCCAGTTTCGGCCTGTTCAGGCTTCTGGACCCGCACCTGACCGAGACGACGTCTGATTACCTGTATCCCTTGTTGGAGGAAGTGATGAAGGCCATTCCGCTCCTGATCCTGGCCAGCAACAAGAAGATCGTTTTCTTCATTGACAGCGTCATCTGCGGTGCGGCCGTGGGAGGCGGTTTCTCCATCCTGGAGAATATCTTCTACCTGGTACTGGGAGAGCCTCTCGGCATGGGAACCGTGTTGTTCCGCGGCCTGGAGGTGGCGCTCATCCATATGGGTTGCAGCGCCATCGTTGCGGCCGCGCTTATGTTCGGCGTGCGCATGGCGGAGCGCATCAAATCCGGGCTTTCCGTGAAGAAGAGCGACCTGGCGATGTCCCTCTTCCTGCTGGTTATCGCGCCGGTCCTGCACATTCTGCACAACGCCCTTCATTTCAACCCGCTAATCCAGTTCTTCTGCGTTTTCGCCGCCCTGGCCGGCCTCCTGGTCTGGACCTACCAGTACGACGGAGATATGATCCACCGCTGGCTGGACCGCGGTTTGGACAAGCAGGTGAGCCTGCTCCAGTCCATCCGGGCGGGGCAGCTGGGGGAGACCAAGACCGGCCAGTTCCTCCTCTCCATCAAGGAGACCTTCCCGCAGGAAGTATTCTTCGACGTCATCTGCTATGTGGAGTTGAACGTTGAACTGTCCGTGGCGGCCAAGAGCCGCTTCATGATGCGCGAAGCGGGCCTGGACCTTCCGCTGGAGGACAGCCAGAAGGCGACATACCTGTCCCAGTACGAGGAATATACGATTCTCGAGAAGCGGCTCGGCAAGAGCGCCCGCATGGCGGTGGCTCCGGTCGTGAAATTCTATCCCGCCGACCGCAAGGCCCTCGAGGATCTTCTGGCCGAATGCCGACAAGCATGATAATGCGGAAAAGTATTCGTACCTTTGCGGCGTTATGTTGAATCTACTTACACAAAGCGATACGGCCGGCGCGATTTTCATCCTGGCCCTCGTCATAGCATCGGGTCTGTTTCTCAGCAAGTTTAAGGTTAAGGGAATATCCATCGGCACCACCTGGATTCTGTTCATGGGCATCCTCCTCGGCCATCTCGGGCTGGAAATCAACCCCGTGATGCTGTCCTTCATCAAGGATTTCGGCCTCATCCTGTTCGTCTTCGCCATCGGCCTGCAGGTGGGCCCCGGCTTCTTCCATTCCTTCCGCAAGGACGGCCTGCCGATGAACATGCTGGCCCTCGGCCTCGTGTTGCTGGCCGTCGCCACGACCTTCATCATCCATCTGATTACCGGCGAGAACCTGGGCATCATGACCGGCATCATGTCGGGCGCCGTGACCAATACTCCCGGCCTGGGCGCCGCACAGCAGACGCTTGCCGACGCCGCATCGGTTTCGGAGGAAGTGGCTGCCGCTTCCGCCGGCATCGCCTCCGCCTATGCCGTGGCCTATCCGCTCGGCGTGCTGGGCGCCATCGCAGTCCTGCTGCTCTGCAAGAGCCTGTTCAAGCTGGACCTGGCCAAGGAGAAGGAGCGCGCGTCGCAGGGCGACGACGGAGAGGGGAGCGCCTACCGCCTGGCCTGCCGCGTGGAGAATCCCGCCCTCTTCGGAAAGAATCTCCGGGACGTCATGGGCGAGGATAATCCCGACCATCTGGTGGTCGCCCGCATGAAGCGGGGCGACAAGGTTTTCTCCCCGGATCTGGATCTGCCGCTGCAGGAGGGCGATGAACTGCTCATCGTAACCGACGTGCAGCACAAGGACAAAGCGCGGATCATCTTCGGCGAGGAGTATCCCGTGAATATGAACGAGTGGAAGCCGGACGGCACCAAGTTGGTCGCCTTGCGCCTGTCCATCACCAAATCCTCCATCACGGGCAAGAGCCTGCGCAAACTGGACGTGCGCCGCAAATACGGCGTCACGGTCACGCGCATCCAGCGTGCCGGTGTGGACCTGCAGGCGGACGCCGACCTGATCCTTCAGGTGGGCGACAGCATGAAAGTGGTTGGCGTCGAAGAAGGTATCCAGCGGCTGGCCAAACTGGTCGGCAACGAGCCGGAATCGCTGCACAAGCCCAACCTGATTCCCATTTTCTTCGGCATCGCCCTGGGCATCCTGGTCGGCATGATTCCCATCCGGTTCCCGTCGATGCCCCAGCCGTTGAAACTGGGCCTCGCGGGCGGACCGCTCATCGTGGCCATCCTGCTCGGCCATTTCGGCCCTAAACTCCGGATCACCACCTACACGGCGCTCAGCGCCAACCTGATGATCCGAGAGATCGGCATCTCGCTCTTTATGGCGGCCGTGGGTCTCGGGGCGGGGAAGACCTTCGTCGCCAGCCTGGTCGGCGGCGGTTATATGTGGGTGCTGTACGGGGCGCTGATCACCCTGATTCCCATGACAGTCATCGCGCTCGTTGCACGTTGGTTCCTGAAGATGGATTTCTTCAAGATCTGCGGACTGCTGGCCGGCGGCACCACCGACCCGGCGCTGCTTTCCTTCTCCGAACAAATGTTCGGCAGCGGCCGGATCGCCGTCAATTACGCCACCGTCTATCCGCTCACGATGTTCCTGCGCGTCGTCGCCGCCCAGGTCATCATCATGATCATGTTATAGCTCAAAGTCCGAGCGTGTGCAGAAGCTCCGTCGCTGCGGCCGTCAGGCCGGAGCGGGCGCCGATGCATTGCTCGGCCGTATCGTTATAGACGCGGACGGCCATCAGGTAATCCAGCAGGGAAGAATCGCCCTGCATATAGGCCAGACGGCGGCTTTCCAGGATGGAAGCGGCGTCTTCCAGCATCGAATCCGAACACTCCTGCGCCACTTGCACAGCCGACTGCCAGGAAATGATCGCCTGCTGCACTTCCGAGACGATCTGCTGCTGCGCCGCTTCGTAGGCTGCGTCCGCCTGCAGGACGGCGCGCTCGGCGGCCTGGCGCTCCCCGCGGTTGAGACGCGAGAATTTCAGCGGCACGGCAATGCCCACGGAAAGGCCGTGGAACTGCGGCGCCGGGGCGATCTCGTTGCGCACTTCCGTATTAAAGGAATACCCGGCGCTCAGCTCGATTTCCGGTGCGCGTGATGCCTTGACCAGCGCCAGGTTGCGCTGGGAGAGGGTGCGAGACAGCTCTGCCGCGCGCAGGTCGGCGCGGTTCTCCAGGGCCAGGTCCACCATCTTCTGCGCCGAACAGTCGGGGAGTCCGATGAGCAGTTCCGCGTCGGGCACGTCACGGATCGGCAGGCCGCCGGCGTACAGCGAGAGGGTTTTCAGGGCGTTGGCGTATTCCGCCCCGGCGGCGAGATAATCGGCCCGCAGGGCCCGTGCTTCGATGCGCGACTGCCGGGCGTCCACGGCACTGCCGTCGCCCAGGACCGCCCGCAGGCTGTCGGATTCCGCCACCTGCTGCATTCCTTCGTACGACGAACGCTTGACGGCCAGCAGGGCCTTCGCTTCCTGCGCCTGCACCCAGGCGAGGGTCGCCTCGGCCTTCAGGTCGCGGAACCAGTCGTCCAGCGCGGCGCGCGTGAGTTCCTCTTCGCTCTGGGCCACGCGGATACGTGCACCGCGGACATTGCCCAGGCTGAACGAGTAGGCGAGGCCGGCCTCGACCGACTGACCCATCTGCAGCGACCAGTCCTGGTTGTTGCCGTAGGACAGGGACAGCTCCGGATCGTTGAAGATCTTGGCCGCCTCGGTCTGCGCCTCGGCGATGTCCACCTGGTAGCGTTCGGCCAGGTAGGCGGCGTTGTGCTGCTCCACGGCCTGGATATATTCCGTGAAATCCTGTGCCCGGAGGGCCGGGAAACAGGCAATCGACAGGCTGGCAGCCAGCAGGATGCTATATCTCTTCTTCATCTTTCTTGACGTTATTTTGTTCCAGGCGGTGCTCCATGCGGTAATAGAGCGTCGGCACGATGTACAGGGTGATGATGGTGGAAAAGAGCAGGCCGTAGACGATGACCGTGGCCAGCGGGCGCTGCACGTCGGAGCCGATGCCGGTGGCCATCGAGGCGGGCAGGAGGCCGAGCACGGCCACCGTGGCCGTCATCAGCACCGGGCGGAGCCGGTGCGAGGCACCCTCGACGACGGCTTCGCGCAGGGCCATGCCCCGCGCCCGCAGGTGGTTGATGTGCGAGATCATGATCACGCCGTTCTGGATGGTCAGGCCGAACAGGGCGATGAAGCCCACGGCCGAAGACACGTTGAAGGTCATCCCGCGCAGGTTGAGTGCCAGCAGGCCGCCGAACAGCGCCAGCGGCAGCAGGGCGATGAGCAGACCGGCCTGGCGGAAGCTGCGGAACGCGCCGTACAGCAGGATGAACATGAGGGCCAGGATAAAGGGAATGATGACCGCCAGGCGCGTGTAGGCGCGGCGCTGGTTCTCGAACTGGCCGTCCCATTTGAGCGAGTACTTCACGTGATCGTACTGGACCGCCTTCTTGATCTGGGCGTCGGCCTCGTTCAGGAAGGTGGTCAGGTCCTTGCCGCGGAGATTGACGCGTATGGTCAGGTAGCGGCGGCTCAACTCGCGGGAGATGGAACTGGCGCCCAGGCGCGTGTTGATGTCCGCCACGGCGGAAAGCGGGATCAGGTTACCCGAAGCCGATGTGAGCTGCAGGGCGGCGATCTTCTCGGGGGTATCGCGAACATCCTCGCGATAGCGGCAGATGACGTCATAGACCCGGTTCCCGATGAAGACCTGCGACACGGCGCGGCCGCCGATGGCCGTCTCGATGAGCTGGGCGATGTCGGCGACGTTGACGCCGTAGTAGGCGGCCTTCTCGCGGTCGGCCGTGATCTGCAGCTGCGGCAGCGGCGGTTCCTCGTCGATGATCACGTCGGTTGCGCCGGGGATGGCGGCGATGATGCGCTCCACCTCTTCGGCGATACGCCGCGCCTCGTCCAGGTCCTCGCCGTACACTTTCAGGGCCAGGTCGCTGTGCGAACCGGCGATCTGGTCCATCACCATATCGATGATGGGTTGCGAGAAGCCCACACGGTAGCCCGGCATCAGGGCGATGGTGTCGGCCATCTGTGCGATCAGGTCTTCCTTGCGCTTGCCGTGCTTCCACTTTGAATACGGCTTCAGGCCGACGCTGACCTCCATGTGCGAGGAAGTGAACGCCTCGGCGCCTTCGTCGTCATGGCCCACCTGGGTCATGACATAGGTCACCTCGTCGAAGGTCTTCAGCTTGTTGCGGAGTTCGTTGGCCATCTGCGTCGATTTCTCGAGCGAGACGCCCGGAGGCGCCTGCACCTGGATCCAGATGCCGCCTTCGTCCAGGTTCGGCAGGAAGTCCTTGCCCACGGTGAGAATCATCACGATGACCGCCACGAGCACGGCGGCGATGCCGGCAAACACCTTGCGCGGCTGGCCCAGCAGCGAACCGGTCTGCTTGCGATACGCTTCGTTCATGCGCGTCAGCACCTTGTTGTGGTAGACCTTCTGCGGTTTGCGGTAGATGGTAAAAGCCAGACCCGGAATCAGGATCAGCGCCACGGAGAGCGCGCCCAGCAGGGCATAGCCCACCGTGAAGGCCATGGGCGTGAAGAGCTTTTTCTCGATGCGCTCGAAGACGAAGAGCGGCATGTAGGCGACGATGATGATGAGCGTCGCGAAGAAGACCGGCTTGGCCACTTCGAGGATGTGCATCGCCGTATCCCGCGCGTCCAGCGGCTTTGTCGGGTCGGCTTCGCGCCGTTTGAGGATGGTCTCGGTCATCACGATGGCGCCGTCCACCAGGATGCCGAAGTCTATGGCACCGAGGCTGAGCAGGTTGGCCGGAATGCCGGTCAGGTGCATCAGGATGAAGGCGACGAGCAGCGAGATGGGAATGGTCGCCGCCACGATGAGGGCGCTCTTGGGACTGCCGAGGAAGATGAGCAGGATGCCGATGACCAGCAGCATGCCGAACAGCAGGGTGTGTTCGACCGTGTTCAGCGTCGTGCCGACCAGGTCCGTCCGGTCCAGGAAAGGCTTTATCCTCACGCCTTCCGGCAGGCCGTCGCGGTTCAGATCGTCCACCACCTTGTGGACCTTCTCCAGTACCTGCGAGGGGTTCTGGTAGCGGAGCATCTGCACGATGCCCTCCACGCCGTCGTCGAAGCTGATTTCGTCGTCCACATAGCCCAGGACGCCCTTACGCTCCAGGTTGCCGTATTTCAGTTCACCCAGATCGCGCAGGAACACGGGAACCCCGTCCTCGTTCTTGACCACGATGTCGCCCATGTCGGGCAGATCACGGATCAGGCCGACGCCGCGGACGACGTAGCTCACGTCGCCCATCCGGAGCATGCTGCCGCCGGCATTCGCATTGTTGTTCTCCAGGGCTTCTTCCACTTCCGAGAGCGAGACGTCGTAGGCCAGGAGCCGCTGCGGGTCCAGTTCCAGCTGGTACTGCGTGGTCAGGCCGCCGTAGTTGCTGACGGCCGCCACGCCCTGGATCTGCTGAATTGCGGGGATGACGGTCCACTTGTTGATCTCAGTCAGGTCGCGCAGCGAATAGCCGTCGCCGACCAGGACGTAGCGGTAGATTTCTCCGGTAGGGGAGGTCAGCGGATTGAGTTCCGGAACGGCGCCGTAGGGCATGTCCACGTCGCCGATACACTCCGTGACGCGCTGCCGCGCCCAGTAATCTTCCGTCCCGTCCTCGAACACGAGGGTGATGATAGACAGGCCGAATGCGTTCTTGCTGCGCATCATTTCCAGCGACGGGATGCCGTTGAGCGCCCGCTCCAGCGGGATGGTGATCTGCTGCTCGATTTCCTCGGCCGCCAGGCCGGGGACCTGCGTGACCACCTGCACCGTCACGTCGGCGATATCAGGATAGGCGTCGATGGAAAGCCGGGTCCAGGAATAGATGCCGAAGAGCGACACCACGATGAATACCACGGCGATCAGCCCCCTTCTCCGGAGGGCAAATGCAATCATCCTCTTCATACCTTATTCGCTCAGATAGATGCCGCCCTCGGCGATGATGGTCTCTCCGCCACGCAGTCCCGAAAGGACCTGCAGCTGCTCCTGGTCCAGGCTTTCGACCCGGACCGGGCTCTTGACGAAATGTCCCGGAGCATCCTGCACATAGACATATTTGCCGTTCTCGCCCTGGAATACGGCCGTGGACGGAACGGTCAGCAACTGCTCCTCGTGCCGGTCGAACAGGGCCGTGGCGAACATGCCCGGACGAAGCAGCCGGGCGGCGTTGTCGCATTCGATGACCACCGGGAGGGTGCGCGTCTTCTCGTCCAGCAGTTCGCCCACATAGACGATACGGCCGGCGACCGTCTCTGCGGCATCGGTCTCCACCTGTACGGTCTGCCCGGCGGTGAGGCCATTCATCTGCGAAGGTTTCACGTGGGCCGTCACCCAGACGCGGGCGAGATCCGCCACGGTCATGGGCGCGTCGGCGTCTTCCGCAAGGAAACCGCCGATTACCAGATCGTTGCGGACGACGCGGCCGGAGATGGGCGACACGACGCGCAGGGGCTCACCGACCTTCACTTCGGCGGGATCGACCTGATAGAGCGCCAGGGCGCGGCGGGAAAGCTCGCAGGCATTGGCGGCGTTGCGCGCTTCCGCGCACACTTCTTCCCATTCCCGCTCCGACAGCATGCCCGACTGATGCAGGGTTTCCTTGCGGCGGCGGTTGGCCTCGGCCAGATCGGCGGCGCTGCGGCTTTCCTGATAGTCTTTCACGGCCTCCATATAGTCCGAGGAACTGACCTCGAAGAGCGCCTGGCCACGGCGTACGGCCTGGCCCAGCTGGACGAACGAACGGGTGATGCGCCCGCCGAACGGCAGGCCGATTTCGGCCACGCTGCCCGGTTTCGCATCGACGGATGCGGTGGTGCGGATTTGGATGTCCATCGTTTGCGGCGCCACCTGCTCCAGTTTCAGACGGGAGGAGAGGGACGATTCGGGGAGGACGGTGATCCCGTATTCATCCGTGGTGAACCACGGACCGGAAGCGGCCTGCTCGGAGGCATGTTGTCCGCATCCGCAAAGGGCTGATACTGCGAGTATCAGCACGATCAACTTATATTTCATTGATTCTGCGTTACTTGTTTGATGATTCGGGAATGGGCCTGGGGATGGCCCCATAGATATCAAGCAAGTACTGGCGGGCCGCGGCGGGAGAAATGAATGACCAGGGTACGGCCATCCTGCACGACGGACGGTGTTTCGATCGTCCGGGTTTCTGCCGGACGGACCGGTTCGATTGCGATTTCCGGTACGGCGGCCTCCGTATAGGCAGCCTGGTTGACCGTTTCGATCAGGATGAGTTGCGCCGTGGTATGGCCGCCGTCGGTCTGTCCCGTCCGGTGGGCCCGGTCGGCGATGTGCGAATGATAGAACCAGACGCCTTGCACGTTGTGGCCGTGCCAGAACATGGTGGCGTTGACGTAGCTGAACAGGAACATGCCGATGCAAAGCATCGTCATCATGCCCCTGAGCCTGCTGATCTGTCCGGTCCGTGTCATTGCGGGTACAAAGATAACGATTCTCTGCTCTGACGCAAGTAGTTCCGATGTTTTGAATATCAAAACTATTTGTTAACTTTACTGCATGTTAGTAAAGTGTATTCTCCTGGTCCTTTTCTTTGCCGTGATGATCGGCGTCGGCATCTATTGCCGCAGGACCGCTTCCAATGTCATGGGTTTTGTGCTGGGTGGCCGCAACGTCGGCTCCTGGCTAACCGCGTTTGCCTTCGGCACTTCTTATTTCTCCGCGGTCATCTTTGTCGGCTATGCCGGACAGTTCGGCTGGAAGTATGGCCTGGCGGCGACGTGGATCGGCATCGGCAACGCGCTGATCGGCTCGTTGCTCGCCTGGCGCATCCTGGGCCGCCGGACGCGTCTAATGACGCATCATCTGCAGAGCGCCACGATGCCCGATTTCTTCGGAAAGCGCTTCTTCAGCGGTCCGCTCAAAGTCGCCGCTTCCGTCATCGTGTTCATCTTCCTGATTCCTTACACCGCGTCGCTGTATAACGGTCTTTCCCGGTTATTCAGCATGGCCTTCAACGTCGATTACCTGTATTGCGTGCTGGGTATGGCGGTGCTGACCGGCGTTTATGTCCTGGTCGGTGGCTATATGGCAACGGCGGTGAATGATTTCATCCAGGGTATCATCATGCTGGTCGGTATCTGCGCGGTAATCGCCTCCGTGCTGAACGGCAACGGAGGATTCTCCGCGGCGGTGGCGAGCCTCTCGCAGATCCCGTCCGAGTCCGCGCCCGAGCTGAATGGAGCGTTCGTGTCGTTCCTGGGGCCGCAGCCCATCTATCTGCTGGGCGTCGTGCTGCTGACCTCCCTCGGCACCTGGGGCCTCCCGCAGATGGTCGGTAAATTCTACGCCATCCGTAATGAAGATGCCATCCGCAAGGGTACGATCATCTCCACTTTCTTCGCCATCATCGTGGCGGGCGGCTGCTATTTCCTCGGCGGATTCGGCCGGCTCTATGGCGGGTGCATCGAGTATACGGCTTCCGGCAGTCCGGTTTATGACAGCATCGTCCCGTCCATGCTGGCGTCGCTGCCCGACCTGATGATCGGCGTGGTCATCATCCTGGTGCTTTCGGCGTCCATGTCGACGCTCTCCTCGCTGGTGCTCACTTCCGGCTCCACGCTGACGCTGGATATCATCGATCCGGCCGTGGCCAAGGTCCGCAAGGGTGGCCGGCTGGACGAGAAGAGCCAGCTCCTCTGCATCCGCCTGCTGGTGCTGTTCTTTATCATTGTCTCTTCGATCCTGGCCGTCATCCAGGCCAAGAGTTCCGTCACGTTCATCGCCCAGCTGATGGGTATTTCGTGGGGTGCACTGGCCGGCGCCTTCCTGGCTCCGTTCCTGTACGGCCTCTACTGGAAGCGTACGACGCCGGCTTCGGTCTGGGCGTCCTTCATCGCAGGCGTCGCCGTGATGTGCGGATGTATGTACTGCACCTTCACGGGCAAGACTTTCATCAGCCCGTACTTCACTTCGCCGATCAACGCCGGCGTGCTGGCCATGGTGCTGGGACTCGTGATCGTCCCGGTGGTCAGCCTCTTTACCAAGGTGAGCAGAAAAGAAGAAGTGGAGCGGATGTTCAGCTGCTATGACACAACTGTGACGGTCCGCGCCACCACTTCACTCGTAGAGAAAGGTTAGCCTGTAAAGCTAAAATACGAAGTTGTAACCGGCGCCCAGGATATGACTGGCGCCGGTTTTTCCGGCCATGTCGTAGAGGTGGTACATGTAGAAGAAGTCAAGCGAATGGCCGCCTCCGAGGTTGATTTCTGTGCCGGCATAGTGGAGCGAACGGACCCAGCCTTTCCCGTCCAGGCTGCCGAAAATCTCGTACATCACGTAAGGGGTGAGGATGCTGTCCGGAGCTTTGTATTGCCCGCGGAGACGGGTCCTGAGCGTGTTGCTGCAGGATTTTGTCGCCGGGTTGTACGCCAGTTCATATTTCTCCCGGATGGCGACGGCGAGGCCTTCGCGCTTGAGGGTTTCTGTGAAACTCAGGACGGCCTTGTGCTGAATCATATTCCCGACGGAAGGGATGCTCCAGTATTCGTAGCTCAGGTCTCCCTTGAGCCAGGAGTTGAAGTTATAGCCGCCGCCGACCATGGCGAACCAGCATTCCGTGCTGTGGATATTGTTAAAGGAACGGTGCTCGAGGCGAGCCATCGCATACGGTGCACCGAAGGATTTCACGATTTGGATGCTGCTCCAGGTTCCGAGGTCCGAAGTGGACTGCGCACTTGCCTGCAGCGAGAAGACAAGAATTGCGGACAGGAAGGTAATAACACTCTTTTTCATAATGGAAACAAAGATACATTTTTTCCGTAGACTATTATGAAATATAGACGGATATACTTTAACTTTGTGAATATATGCGTAATCTGATACTGACACTCGTGCTTCTTGTCGCGCTCGCCCCGTCCTTGTCCGGACAGGGCGGTAATAAGCAGATCGCCTGCTGCGGGCAGGGGAGTGCGGCCTGGTTGGAGGGGAAAATCTATGTGCTGACCGTTTTCCTGTCGGAAACATCGCAGGGGAACTATACAAGCCATTGGACAAAGGCGGAAACCGACGCGTGGTTTCGCAAATTGTATGAGGCCGAGAACTGGCTGCAGAGACAAGCCGCACGGTATGGTAAACAGATCTCTTTCTCCGGCGGGTATTACGGCCTTTCCCCGGCTGTCTATGTGGACTATATCGTCGCTGGAGCCGGTGTGGGCAACGAACGTACCGACTGGGTGTCGGTGGCGCTTGCTGCCATCGGATACCGGTCCCCGATGGAGTTCCATCGATGGGTGCAATCCAACACGGATTGCCAGTCGTCCTTGGTGATGGTCGTGGCCGACAAACCGGGCCGCTCCTACGCAATGGTATACGACAGCGTCTATGACAGGGAACGCTATTTCGTGGAAGGTGTTATGTATTATATGCAGTATTCCGACGGCCGCGAGCAGTATTCGTCCAGCATCGCTCACGAAATATGCCATGTCTTCGGAGCGGATGACCTGTATGCCACTTTCGCCCAGTCAGCACAGACCGAAGCGGTGGCCCGTCAGTACTTTCCCAACGACATCATGCACCGGACCAGCCAGAACATCAATGACCTGAACATCGGGCCCTTCTCGGCCTGGCTTATGGGGCTTTCCGACAGGGAAGAATCCTGGTATCGCAGCCTTCTGCCGTCCAGCCGGCTCAGGCAGCGATAACGTGCTTGAACTTGCGCTGATCCTGTCGCTTTGAACCATCCGAGTTTTCAAATATTAATATCCGTTACAGAAGGATTTGCAATCCGGCACTGAAGAATTGGAGGTGGTCGCCCAGAACGCCTTTTAATGTCTTGAACGCATGGTCGCCTTCACGTCAGAACTTGTGTCCGTGGTGTTTATCGTGTACAAATATAATCATTTAAGATTTTCAATCATCAAATAGATTCATTACATTTGTTTGGACATTAAAGCTATCTTCCTGTAAGTAAAATACTTTTCCGAATAAATCCATCTTCCATAACCTATTAATCTCCATGATACTGAAAAGACTATCGCTCACGCTCGTCACACTGCTGTGCGCCGCAAGGCTCGGAGCCCAGGACTTCCACATCAACTCCTCCGGCTATTTCAACCGGGACGGAGTAGACGTGATGGCATTCGATGACTTCTATCCCGAAGGCCACCAGGGGGGTATTTCCGTGCTGATGAACGGGCACCGCATCGCCAGCAACGGCGACATCCGTTTCGATGCGACCCCCGGTCAGTGGCAGCCCGTTCCGAAGCAGCTGGGCCGCAAGATCGATGGTGACAAGATCGTCACCACCCTCTGCTTCCCGGATTCCAGCCGTCATTACACCGGCTTCAATCCGATGATCTATCCGGACTATCGGGTGACCTACACCGTCACGCTCGAGCCGCAGGGCAAGGGCTTTCTCGTGACCGTCGACCTCGACAAGCCGGTTCCGCAGGAACTGCTGGGACGCGCCGGTTTCAATATCGAGTTCTTCCCCGGCGACCTCTTCGGGAAGCCTTGGATTATGGACAACAAGCAAGGTATCTATCCCCAGCAGCCCAACTCTCCGGTCATCGAGCAGAAAAGCTACGTAGATCTCAGCTTAGGGGATTTCAAGCCGGAGCGTGCCCTTGGCGCCGACATCAAGCACCTGATCGACAAGGGTTACAGTCCTTACACCGCCGATGCGGTCATCGCCGAGCCCTATGCCGTGGGCAAGTCCTTCACCTCCCGTCCCGACGATCCGTACAGCCGCCTGACGATCAAGAGCCTCAACGGCGCTGACCTCAAGCTCTATGACGGCCGGATGAACCACACTAACGGTTGGTTCGTCGTCCGTTCCGAGATCCCCGCCGGCGCGACCAAGGGCGCCGTCCAGTGGTATATCGAGCCGAACGTCGTCCCCGGCTGGACCTATCCTGCCGTCGTCCAGACTTCCCAGGTCGGTTATTTGCCGAACCAGAGCAAGGTCGCCATCATCGAGACCGACCGCCGCGACGCGCCGCTCGTGGGCGCCACCCTCGTCCGCTATGATGCCGATGGCGAACATTTCGTCAAGAATTATCCTGCCGTGCCTTGGGAGGGTGAGTTCCTCCGCTACAACTATCTCAAGGTGGACTTCACCGAAATCGAGCAAGAGGGACTCTATGCCCTCAAGTACGGTTCCAGCACATCCCCGATTTTCCGCATCGCCCCCGACGTGTACGACAGAGGCGTATGGCAGCCTGTCATCGAGTACTTCCTGCCTTACCAGATGTGCCATATGCGGGTCGCCGACAAATACAAGGTCTGGCATAACTTCTGCCATATGGACGACGCCCAGATGGCCCCGCTCGGAAACCATATCGACGGTTATGCTCTGGCGAGCAACCCGACTTCCATCCAGGCGCACGAGCCGGTCCCCGGCGTGAATATCGGTGGGTGGCACGATGCCGGCGATGACGATGTCCGCCAAACCACTCCCGGCGAGTGCTACATCCTGACGATGGCCTACGAGCATTTCCACCCGGAAATCGACGCGACCGCTATCGACCAGGAGAAGCATATCGTCGAGATTCACGAGCCTGACGGCAAGAACGATATCCAGCAGCAGATCGAGCACGGTATGCTGCACGTCATCGCCTGCTATGATGCGCTGGGCGGCCATTTCTCCCGTGGTATCATCACCAATACGCTCCGTCAGTACGCTACCCTCGGCGATCCTTCCTATGCTACGGACGGGGTCTTTGGTAATGAGGACGACCGCTGGATCTATCCCGACACCGGTAACGGCGTCACTGTCGCGGCCAATGTCGCCGCTTCCGCCCGCGCGTTGCGCGGCCTGAACGACGCGCTTGCAGACCGCTGTGTCGAAGTCGCCAAGAAGATCTTTGCCGAGACCGAGGTGCCTGCCGCGGTCGTCGGACGTGGCGGCCGCGTGAGCGGTGGCCCGATAACCAAGATGCAACTGGCCGTCGAGCTCTACATCACGACCGGCGAGCAGCAGTATTGGGACTTCATCGTTAACAATTGGGACGCCGTCGTGGCCTCCGCCTCCAACTGCGCCTGGTACATGACCCGCATCGAGAAACAGATGGAGGGAAACAAGAAGTATAAGAAACAGTGCGCCGCCTTCCGCGATGCCCTCTTGAAGTATCGTGACCAGCTCGACCGGCAGAGCGCCGCGACTCCTTACGGCGTGCCGTACAGCCCGAGCATCTGGGGCGCCGGCTGGGACATCCAGTCCTTCGGCTACCGCCACTTCTTCCTGGCCAAGGCCTATCCGGACATCTTCGCGCCCGACCAGGTCCTGGATGCGCTCAACTTCATCCTGGGACGTCACCCCGGCCTGAACCAGGCTTCCTTCGCCGGTGGCGTCGGCGCCCAGTCCACGACCGTCGGCTACGGCTTCAACCGGGCCGACTGGACCTATGTCCCGGGCGGCACCGTGTCCGGCACTGCGTTGATCCGTCCCGACTTCCCCGAGCTGCTGGTATTCCCGTTCCTGTGGCAGCAGGTCGAATATGTGATGGGTGGCGGCTCCTCGCACTATATGTTCCTGGTCCTCGCGGCCAAGGACCTGCTTGAGAACTGATAATCAACCGATTTGGTTCACACAGATGGCTGCGCCGACAACACGTCAGCGCAGCCCTTGCCTTGTCAAAAGAATTCCAGATCCGAATTGGATGAATTGGAGCACAATTCAGTTTGACTGCCAACTCCAAAAAATCGGTTATTGCGATCCGGCTGTTAGGGCCGATCATGATTTCTAAGTCTCCGGACTCGCAAACCCACGGGAGATCGTGACAATAGTAGGACAGGCCCTCCTTGGTGAGTGTGAATTCCACCTGGGTCGATGCACCTGTTTCAGCGACTTATAGAAGAAACCCTAAAATACAGATAGTTTCAGTGAGTTTGACCGAGCTTGAGCTACTTTCCGATGCGGAATAATAAATCCGTTGATTATTAATGAGTTACACGATGCGTGGTTCAAATGTGGTTCAAAGTCTTCGGTACTTACTTCCACGTAGCCGGTACAAAAACGGACTTTGACTTGCGGAGGCGAAGTCTCCGAAAAAAGACTATTGCCACTTG
>JAGCYX010000003.1 GCA_017960585.1 Bacteroidales bacterium | reverse complement strand
TCGACAGCTGGTTCATCCGCACCACCGCCGTGCGCGAGCAGATGATGTCACTCAACGACAGTATCGTCTGGAAACCCGAGTCCACCGGAACCGGGCGCTTCGGCAAATGGCTGGAGAACATCCAGGACTGGAACCTCAGCCGAAGCCGCTACTGGGGCACCCCGCTGCCCGTCTGGCGCAGCGAGGACGGCAGGGAGGAGATCTGCATCGGCTCCGTGAAGGAGCTGTACGCCGAGATCGACAAGGCCGTCGCCGCCGGCTTCATGGCCGCCAACCCGCTCCGCGAGCGCGGCTTCGACCCCGCCGACATGAGCAAGGAGAACTACGACCGCATCGACCTGCACCGGCCGTACGTGGACCAGATCTTCCTGGTCAGCCCGTCCGGCAGGAAGATGACGCGCGAGACCGACCTCATCGACGTGTGGTTCGACTCCGGCGCCATGCCGTACGCCCAGACGGGCCTGCGCGGCATCGACAGCCCGGACTTCGGCTGCACGGCCGACTTCATCGCCGAGGGCGTGGACCAGACCCGCGGGTGGTTCTACACCCTGCACGCCATCCATACGATGGTCAGCGGCACGCCCGCCTTCAAGCGCGTGATCTCCAACGGCCTCGTGCTC
The DNA here is from genome assembly GCA_017960585.1 of Bacteroidales bacterium. Lineage (GTDB taxonomy): Bacteria > Bacteroidota > Bacteroidia > Bacteroidales > UBA932 > Cryptobacteroides. The sequence continues at coordinate 8,812 of JAGCYX010000003.1, read as the reverse complement.
GACAAGAAGGGCGAGAAGATGAGCAAGCGCCTGGGCAACGCCGTCGATCCCTTCGAGGCGATGGACAAATACGGCGCCGACGCGCTCCGCTGGTACATGATGACCAACGCCCAGCCCTGGGACAACCTCAAGTTCGACGAGGCGGGCGTGGAGGAAGTGCGCCGCAAGTTCTTCGGCACGCTCTACAATTCCTATTCGGTCTTTGCGCTGTACGCCAACATCGACGCCTTCGACCCGGCGGCCCCGGCCGTCCCGTACGCGCAGCGGCCGATGTTCGACCGCTGGATCATCAGCCGGCTCAACACCCTCGTGAAGGGCGTCGTGGCCGCCTACGAAGACTATGACATCACCACGGCGGGCCGCCTGGTGCAGGATTTCGTCTGCGACGACCTGTCCAACTGGTATATCCGCCTGAACAAGAAGCGCCTCTGGGGCAAGGGCCTGGGCGAGGACAAGCTCGCCGCCTACCAGACGCTGTACGAGGTGCTCAAGGGCGTCGCCCTGCTGGGCGCCCCGATCGCTCCGTTCTTCATGGAGCGCCTCTGGCTCGACCTCGTGCCGGATGCCGACTCGGTGCACTACTGCCCGATGCCGCGCTTCGATGCGTCGCTCGTGGACGAGGGCCTGGAGGAGAGCATGGGCTTCGCCCAGAAGGCTTCCTCGATGGTGCTCGCGCTGCGCAAGAAGGTCGGCATCAACGTCCGCAAGCCGCTGGCCAAGGTGCTGGTGCCCGTGCTGGACGACACCGTCAAGGAACACATCGAGCGCGTCAGCGACATCTTCCTCACCGAGGTCAATGTCAAGCAGATCGAGTTCCTGCACGACACCGTGGGGCTGATCACCAAGAAGATCAAGCCCAACTTCCGCACGCTCGGCAAGAGCTACGGCAAGCAGATGAAGGAAATCGCCGCCGCGTTCGGCCAGCTCTCCCAGGAGGAGATCGCGGCCATCGAGCGCGCCGAGGCGGAATACGTCCTGCACCTGCCGTCCGGCGACGTCACGCTCGCCAAGGGCGACTACGAGATCAGCTCCGAGGACATGCCGGGCTGGCTCGTGGCCACGGAAGGCTCGCTCACACTGGCGCTGGACATCGTCCAGACGCCGGAACTGGTCCGCGAGGGCAACGCCCGCGAACTCATCCATCCGATCCAGACCCTCCGCAAGGACAGCGGGTTCGAGGTCACGGACCGGATCGACACTGTCATCTACGCCGACGGCGCCGCTGCGGAGGAAATCCGCGCCGCCCTGGCAGAACACGCGGAGTATGTCTCCGCCCAGACCCTCTCGCAGTCCCTGGAGCTGAAGGCGCTTGCCGAGGCTCCGCAGGAGGCATCCGAGGTGGAGTGGGGCGAGGGCACCGTCCGCATCCTGGTAAAAAAATACAATCGTTAGTAATATGGAGAATACTGATCAAGCGGCCAAAACCCGTTATTCGGACGCTGAACTCGCCGAGTTCAAGGTCATTATCGAGGAGAAACTCGCAAAAGCGAAGGCGGAGTACAACACCCTCCGCCAGGTGGTGATGCACAACGGCACCAACGATATCGAGGACACGACGCCGTCCTTCCGGACTGTCGAGGACGACGGTGCGTTCCAGCTCTCCAAGGAGGAGGCCAGCCAGATGGCCCAGCGGCAGTACAAGTTCATCCAGAACCTGGAAGGCGCCCTGGTGCGCATCGAGAACAAGACCTACGGCATCTGCCGGGTCACGGGCAAGCTCATCCCCAAGGAGCGCCTGCGCCTCGTGCCGCACGCCACCCTGACCGTCGAGGCCAAGGAAATGCTCGCCAAGCAGGGTAAGAACTAGCCTGCGATGAAGCTGTCCCAAGGCAAGCGGCTCCTCCTGCTGGGCTTTCTGCTCGTGGTGATCGACCAGGTGATCAAAATCCTGGTCAAGACCAACATGGAGTTGGGGGATCAGATCTATGTGATCGGGGAGTGGTTCCGGCTGTGCTTCGTGGAGAACGAGGGCATGGCGTTCGGTATGGCGTTCGGCGGGAAGTTCGGCAAGTTGCTGCTGACGCTTTTCCGCATTATTCTGAGCGGGGGCCTGATCTGGTGGATCAGCACCCTGGTCGAGAAGGAATCCACCCCCAAGGGGGTGCTGGTGGGCCTGACCATGATTACGGCCGGTGCCATCGGCAATATTGTCGATTGCCTGTTCTACGGCGTAATCTGGGGCTATGCTCCGTTCATGTTCGGCAAGGTGGTGGATATGTTCTTCTTCCCGATCATCCGCGACGGGGCTCGTGTGATCTTCTTCAGTCCGGTGTTCAATTTCGCGGATTCCTGCGTCACCGTCGGGGCCATCTACCTTGCCCTGTTCCATTTGAAGTTCTTCGGGAAAGACGAAGAGAAGCCCGAAACGAAAAAAGCCGGCGAATAGCCAGCTTTCAGCGGAGGCGGAGGGATTCGAACCCCCGGTACGTTGCCGTACAACAGTTTTCAAGACTGCCGCCATCGACCACTCGGCCACACCTCCGGTTGATGGGACTGCAAAGTTAGGCAAATAATCTGAAACATGAAAAAACTCGTAGTATTGATGCTGGGCCTGCTGGCCCTGGCGGCCTGCCGGCAGGAGCCGGCGGCGCCCGCTTACGTCGTCCAGGTCTCGCTCGGGAGCTGGAACGCTCCCTTGTACACCGCCGACCAGATCATCACCCGGCTGGACGAAGTCAGTGACCGTATTCCCGTGGAGAAGGTCATCATCGGCTGGAGCCTCGACAAGGACATCTACCGGCAGGTCGGGGAGCATCTCCACGCCAAGGGCATCCAGATGTTCTTCTGGCTCCCGGTGTTCGCCGAGACGGAGGATGTCTGCGAGAACTCCCTGGCCCTGGACCTCTGGGGCAACATCCCCGCCAACTACGACCTCACTCAGGGCGAGGGCTTCCGTTTCAGCTGCCCCTCGGACCCTGACAATGCGGACCATATCCTCGCGGTCTATGACCGCTGCTTCAGCGACTGCGGCTTCGACGGCGTGTTCATGGACCGCATCCGCACGCAGTCCTTCGTGGGCGGCGTGAGCGGCGTGCTGAACTGCGGCTGCCCGCTTTGCGCAGAGCGCTTTGCGGCCGAGGGCGTTGACCTGGAGGCCGTGAAGGCAGCCTGGGAGGCGCAGGGCGACGCGTTCCTGTCCGTGACCGGATACACGCCGGAGGCCGGCTTCCAGTTCGCGGATCCGCTCGCGGCCGCTTTCTTCCAGGCCAAGGGACACATCGTCAGCGGCGCCGTGGCGGCTGTCGCCGACAGCCTTCGCGCGCGCGGGCTTGAAATAGGAATGGACCTTTTTGCGCCTTTCATGGCGCCCTTCGTCGGCCAGGACTACGCCATCCTCGCGCAGCACGCCGACTTCATCAAACCGATGCTTTATCGCAAGACGACCGCGCCGGCCGGCATGGGATTCGAGTACGAGCTTCTGCGGAACGCGCTCCCCGGCGCGACCGGCTATCCGGAGTTCGCGATGGATGCGGCCTTCCTGGAGTCGCAGCTGGCGGCCATGGAGGGCTATCCCTGCGCCAAGTTCCCGGGCATCGAAATCAACTGGCGGGAGGGGGTTGCCGAGACTACGCCCGAATACGTGACGGAGTCGCTGGATGCCGTCATGAGCCACGGCTTCGACGGCGCCGTCCTCTCCTGGAACATCATGGAAGCGCCTGACGCGCATATTGACTGCTTAGGAAAATAGATTATGGAAGTCATCCAGAGTTTCACCATCGACCACACGCACCTGAAGCCGGGCATCTACGTATCCCGCGTAGACAAGGGCTTCACCACCTTCGACCTGCGCATCACGGAGCCCAACAAGGAACCCGCCGTGGCCCCGGCCGCCATCCACAGCCTGGAGCATCTGATGGCCACCTGGTTCCGCAACAGCGCGGTGAAGGACGATGTGGTGTATGTGGGCCCCATGGGCTGCCTCACCGGTATGTACATCATCATGACCGGGAACTATACCGTCGAGGATATGCGCCGCCTGACCATCGAGTGCCTGCAGTGGATCCTCACGCAGGACGAAGTCCCCGCCACGCGTCCCGAGGCCTGCGGCAACTATCTCCTGCACGACCTGCCGATGTGCAAATGGGAGAGTGCCCGCTACCTGGACCGCCTGCAGCACGACTTCCACTGCGAATACACCAAACTCCAGGTGACGCTCGACGACGGGAAGATTTTCGCGGACGCGTAAATTTGTTAACTTTACAGGATTTTTAACCTACCAAGCTGCAATGGACAAGATACAGATGACCACCCCGCTCGTGGAGATGGACGGTGACGAGATGACGAGAATCCTCTGGAAGATGATCAAGGACGAGCTCATCCTCCCGTTCGTGGACCTCAAGACGGAATATTACGACCTGGGCCTCCGCAAACGGGACGAGACCGGCGACAAGATTACCATCGACGCCGCCATGGCGTGCAAGAAATACGGCGTGGGCGTCAAGTGCGCCACCATCACGCCCAACGCGCAGCGCATGACGGAATACAATCTGCACGAGATGTGGAAGAGCCCCAACGGCACCATCCGTTCCATCCTCGACGGCACGGTGTTCCGCGCGCCCATCACCATTCCCTCCATCCACCCGGTGGTCAAGAACTGGGAGAAGCCCATCACCATCGCCCGCCACGCTTACGGCGACGTCTACAAGAGCGTGGAGCTGAAAGCGGAAGGCCCGGGCACGGCGAAGCTGGTCTTCGACGGCGAGGACGGCAGCCACAAAGAGGTAGTGATCCAGGCGTTCAAGGGCCCCGGCGTCATCCAGGGCATGCACAACACCGACGCTTCCATCCGCTCCTTCGCGCACGCCTGCTTCAAGTACGCCACCGACACGAAGCAGGACCTGTGGTTCTCCACGAAGGACACCATCTCCAAGACCTACGACGCCCGCTTCCGGGAGATCTTCGACGAAGTCTTCCAGCAGTACAAGGCCCGCTTCGAGGAGCTGGGCATCGAATACTTCTACACCTTGATCGACGACGCGGTGGCGCGCGTGATCCGCAGCAAGGGTGGATTCATCTGGGCCTGCAAGAACTACGACGGCGACGTGATGAGCGACATGGTCTCGACGGCCTTCGGCTCGCTCGCCATGATGACCAGCGTGCTCGTGAGCCCCGACGGCAACTACGAGTACGAGGCCGCCCACGGCACGGTGACCCGCCACTATTACAAGTATCTGCAGGGAGAGGAGACTTCCACGAACCCCATGGCGACCATCTTCGCCTGGAGCGGCGCCCTGCGCCAGCGCGGTCTGAAGGACGGCCTGCAGGGGCTCGTCCAGTTTGCGGACGCCCTGGAGGCTGCGTGCTTTGACACCCTGGGCGACGGCATCGCCACCAAGGACCTCGTGAACCTGATGGAGGGCGTCACGCCCAAGGCGGTCAACTCGGCCCAGTTCATCTCCGCCATCCGCGAACGGCTGGAGAAGCGGCTGTAATTCCTATTTCTTGGCTTTCCACTGAGCCCAGGAGCGCTTGAAGCCCTTGGGCTGCTGGTCCTGGATGTACTTGTAGACCAGGGGAATCATCTCGGCCTTCTCCTGGGCGAGGGGCACCTTGTAGGCTTCCTCGTTGGGCTTGTCACCCTTGTAGTACATGAAGTTGCCGCCCTGGTTGAAGTGGCGGTAGATGACGTCCTTCTCCGGGACGTCCGGATTGCGCAGGAAGTCGTAGAATACCAGATACATATTGGTCCGGCCCACGCCGCCCTGGCAGTGGACGTGGAGCCAGGTGTCCTCCGGAAGGGTCCGGACGAAGGCGATGAAATCGTCGATGCTGCGGGGATCGGAGAAGCAGTGGTCGAGCACCGTCAGGCGGAAATAGCCGACGCCGCGGCTCTCGCAAAGCTCGGCCTCCGTCTGCGCGGAAGTGACCTCCAGCGTGTTCGTGTGGCCGCCGGGACGGGTGCTCCCCAGTTCTACCTGCGTGCCCACGGTGCCGTGGATGAGTTCCTCCTCAGCGGCAATGATCTCCTCCCGGCGCAGTCCGATGTTGTCCCAGTTCTGCTTGCCGAAGCGGGAGACGTGGATGCCGTTCAGCAGGCCGTGCGTCTCCTGACGCAGATCCACGACGGTGATCGGCCCGTCGTGATACTTCCGGATCTCCGCGATCACGGCGTCCAGCTCCCCGGCGCTGAAGTCCGAGCTGGCGCTCAGTTTCAGGTCGTCCAGCCCCTTGCGGGTCGGGACGAAGTGGGGGTCATAGCCCGGCGTGGCGCTCCGCCGCTTGAACTCGTCCCGGCAGGTCCGGAAATTGTCGGGCAGCCCCTCCTGGTTCCGGCGCTCGACGCGCCAGACGAAGGCGGCGTATTCCTCCCGCTGCGCGGCCGTGACGTTTTCCCGCTGTTCGGCGGCGTTGAGGTAGGTATAGTGCTGGTGGCTGCAGGACACCAGCAGCGCCAGGGCGCAGATAATCAGGGCGATTCTCTTCTTCATCTTGGGATTCAATCGGTAGTACGTACAAAGTTACTAAAATTGCGCGAATGGGCAGCATCCGCTACGCTGTCCGTAAAAAAGTATTACCTTTATTGCCTGTAGAACAGGAAAGTATGGAAAAGAAGACAACCCGCAGCAAGATAGACTGGCGACAGTTCCTCGTCAGCGTCCTGGGGACCGCCATTGGCGTGGCGCTCACCTTCATCGTGAGCGCGAGGCTGGAGCATCGCAACAAGGAGCAGGCCCGGCGGCTCACGGCCATCATGGTTATCCACGATATAGACAACACCATCGATATCGTCAAAAACATGAAGGAGGAAGAAGAGCGGAATGGCGAATTCCTGCGTTCAATCATGGCTCAAAGGGACCAACTGGAAGGTATGCCGTATGACACGCTGAACAAGGCCTTGATCCTTCTGTCCGATTCCAATTCGGATTTCCGTTTCGATACGTCCAAGGAGAAGATCTTCAACAGCGACCTGGATACCTGGCAGAATCTGGGGAATATGGCGTTCCTGGACAATGTTCAGGCCTTCTATCATTACAGGCAGGGCTTTCAGGATGCCATGAATCAATCCACGGTGTATATACATCCGATTCCGGATGAAGAATATATGAGAATTGTCATGGGGACCGGATGGGTGACGGCGGAAGAGTATTCCGCGACCATTCGCCCGTTCCTGAATGAGAAGCTTCACGAGGACCGGGTTGTATACTACATCAATGTCTCCGCAAGCCGGGTGCAATACGCGAATGAAGTGATTGATTATTGGACCGCGCTGAACAACGAGAACAAGTTCCTGATGGGCATCACGGAACGGGAAATGGAAGACTATGTCAAGAATATTAACAAGAATGGTGTTCCGTTGACCAAGTCGAGATTGCTGGGGCGTTGGGTCTTGAGTGTGGGGGATCAAACCAATGAATATGACTTCCATGGCGACAATAGCTATGATTTTGAGATGGACTATTCCTCTTCTTTCATCAAAACCTTGCATTTCTCCGGCAAGTTGAAGATGAAGGTCTCCTATGGCGGTGAATGGGCTTTTCAGGGTGATTCGCTGGTGATGACGCCCGATTACAATTCGGTTGATATCAAGATGGATCCGAGCGGCATGGTGCCGGAAGAGAACATGCAGGACAGCCTGGACGTCTGGGTGAACAGAACTCGGGAAAGCACAGTGGCTGACTTCAAGGAAATGGCTGAGAACGGGGAAAGACGCATCATCAAAGCCCGCCTGGATTACTCGAAGGACAAGATGGAATGGTCCGAGTCCGACGGCAGGGTACGCTACCTGAATCGGAAAAAGGAGTAGGCATCAAAATGGCGCAGTCTTTGCGAACTCCCTGCGTAAAATATGTGATATGAAAAGAAATACGCTGCTCTTCTCTGCCCTGATTCTGTTTTTTGCATCAATCATTTCCATCAATGCCACAGCGCAGACGAAGGATATCTCCTTGACCGCCGGGGTGTATACGCCGTTGTATCAAGGAGTGAGTGGGGGGCTTTCCATGAATCTTAACTATGGACAATTCAATGAATCAGGATTAGGGTTCCGGACAGGATTGCAGTGGGTTAAGCGTATTTCTCAAACAGATAATGCGTTCGGCATTCCCGTCGCCATCGCCTGGAGAAGCCCGTCCCGTAGCGGACTTGACCGCGCGCAATCCAGAACCGGGGGTTCTTATAGAGGGTACGGATACGCATCTCTCCCGGATGCGGCCGGCAGTTTGTTGGCCGGATTCATAATGAATCTTTTCAGCGATGTGGAGTTTTTCGCCGGGGCGACCCCGGGCTGGGTGGCCGGATCCTCATCTTTCTCGTTCACGCTTGATGCAGGAATGTGCATCAACTACAGCATCTGGCGTTTTGACATCAAACTGATGCCGGCATTCCACTATGATCCGCTGGGGAGCGTAAAAAGCTACTCGAAAACCAATCCCGCGGGAACGCCTCTGAATTGGTACTTCTCCTTCTCCGGAGGCCTGGCCTTCAGGTTTTGACGGGACCGCAGGGTCGAGATCCTGCGCAACTGTGACTTCTCGCTGGTCATCTCCATCAGGAAATAAGGTTTCATTGGCTTCCTCGCGGCCTACAGGCGAGCGATTCGCTTATCCAGCAGGCGGCCGTATTCGGCTTTCATCTTTTCCGGGAGAAATGAGCGGGTAATAAGCTCTAAAATAAATGGCTTTATACCAAAACGGGTATAAATGTTTCGAATAGTCTCAATTATATACCCGATAAGGTATATTCAAGACTTTCGGAGGCGCTTGCGCCGACAGAGGGGATAGCTGCGTAAGCAGCGCAAGGGGATTCTTCCCCTTGTCCCCTGGGGGTGCAGGGGGATAGTTGGGATGGAATCCCGAACGAACTGAAAAAGGCC
>JAGCYX010000012.1 GCA_017960585.1 Bacteroidales bacterium | reverse complement strand
GGGGGGATATAAAAAGAAATGAGTTGGTACCATCTCGGCAACAACTCATACTAACCACATAATTAATAACACTAAAACTAATAACCAATAGGTTGATGGGCCAGAACGGTCACTTGCTCAACCCGAATGCAAAGGTACAACAAAAAATTGAATCTGCAAATTTTTTTTGAAAATTTTTTAATAATTTTTTGTCGGGCTGATTTTCAGCACTTTATAGGTATATTAATTTTTTGGCAATCCGGCCCAGGAATGCTTTCATTCGGCTGTTTGGTTGAAGTTTGACACTTTTTTCCTACCTTTACCTCCAAATCGTGCACAATGAGACCTGAAATCACTTCGATTATAGACAGCATCGACGTAACGATGAACGCGGGTGGCATGAACACCATCAACATCGTCCTGGCATTCGTCATGTATGGCGTCGCGCTCGGCATCAAGCCCAAAATGTTTGCCGAGGTCTTCAGACAGCCCAAATCGCTTATCATCGGCATGGTCTGCCAGCTGGTCCTGCTGCCGCTGCTGACCTTCCTGCTCGCCCTCCTCTTCGGCCATTGGATCAGCTGGACCATGGCGCTAGGAATGATCCTGGTGGCCTCCTGCCCCGGCGGCAATATTTCGAACTTCATGAGTTCGCTCTCCAAGGCGAACATCGAACTCTCCGTGAGCCTCACGGCCATCAGCACGGCGCTGGCCATCCTGATGACGCCGTTCAATTTCTGGCTCTACGGCAACCTCTACCTGCACGTCGCCGACATCGCCGGCGACGTCCCGCAGCTCTCCATTCCCCTCTGGGACGTCTTCAAGACCATTTTCATCCTGCTGGGCATTCCGCTCACGCTCGGCGTGCTGACCGCCCGCTTCCTGCCGAAGGCGGCCGAAAAGATGAAGAAGCCCATGCAATGGTTCAGCATCCTCTTCTTCATCGCGATGGTGGTCCTGTCCTTCATGGGCAACATCGAGGCCTTCCTCAAGTGCGTGAAATACATCTTCCTGGTGGTGCTGATCCACAACCTGCTGGCCCTCAGCATCGGTTTCGGCATGGGCAGCGCCTTCAAGGTCCCTAGGAAAGACCGCCGCACACTGACCATCGAGACCGGCATCCAGAACAGCGGCCTGGGTCTCGTCCTGCTGCTGGGCACCAACCTCTTCGCCGGTTTCCCGCCGCACGGCGGCACCCTCGTGATCACGGCCTGGTGGGGCATCTGGCACATCATCAGCGGCCTGACCGTCAGCACCATTTTCAACCGTTACGAATTCCGCAAGGCCCTCAGGAATGGCTAAGATCTGGGAGTATTACCGCGGCTACGTCCGGGCCCGCCACTATACCGACCTCATCACGCGGAGCTGTTTCCGGTCCATCCGCATCGAAGGGATGGAACATATTCCCACGGAAGGAGCGGTCATGCTGGCGCCCAACCACTGCGCCACGCTGATGGACCCGATGCTGCAGCTGCTCCTGCGGCCGAACAAGGATCCGATCGCCTTCGGCGCCCGCTCGGACATCTTCAAGAAACCCCGGGTGGCGAAGATCCTGCGCTGGCTGCGCATCGTCCCCCTCGCCCGCGAGCGCAACGGACTGGCCGAAGTAGCCAAGAATTTCGAAGTCTTCGACGAGATTATCGACTGCCTGGACCACGACGTCCCCTTCTGCATGTATGCCGAGGGCACGCACCATCCCGAGCGCGGCATGCTGCCCGTCAAGAAAGGTATCTTCCGTATTGCAAAAATGGCCTCCGAGCAGCTCGGAATGCCGATTTACATCGTTCCAATCGGAACCAATTACGAGGATTTCTTCCGCGGCCAGACCCGCGTGCGGATGCGCGTCGGCGAGCCTCTGGAAATCGGGGCGGAATTCGCCAGGCGCGCGGACCTTCCGGAAGCGGAAGTATATCGGGAGTTATGTGAAGATCTACGCGAACGCGTCATCTCCCTGATCGGAGAACCGCTCGAACGGCGCCAGGGCAGCCTCTGGCTCCGCATTCCGGCGGCGCTGCTGTCGCTGCCGCTGTTCGTCGTCTGCGCCGTGGGCGCCCTGCCCATCTGGCTCCCCTACCTGATCATCATGCACGGCATGAAGGACAAGGCCTGGGCGCACACCGTGCGCTTCGCCCTACACATGATCCTGCCGCTCTTCGTCCCCTTCCACATCGGGTACGAACGGCTGCTGAACTTCTACAGGGACTTGTTCTAGTGTTTCCGGGCCGCCGAGCCAGTCAGGAGTTTCCGGAGCCCCCGGACCATTCCCAGCCCGACATTCGTCAGGGAGACTGTCGAGACCAGATTACCGACCAGATTGACAGGTTTCAGATAACCCGCCACGTGGTTGGCCTCTTTCCTGAATCTTCTGGCGGTCGCCTTCTGTTCCGCTTGAAGTCGCAGGAGAGCCTTCTCCAACTCATCAGCGGTCTTGATATTTCCGTATTTGCTACTCATCGTCGGTGTCGTAAAATACATCAATAAACAGCTTGACGAACAGGTCACGGAACATTTTCTGCCGGTTCATCAACAGGAAAACCAGAACCAGCAAAAAAACGCCGGCGATGATGAGCGTGCCCCACGGAGCTCCGAGCAGGCCATTGAGCCATTGGAGCAGCGCCAGGGAGAGCAGTCCAAGCACCAGGAATACGGTGCAGATGATGACCAGATAGGCAAGAATCTGGGAGAGGGCTGTCGAAAGGCCGCGGGTGGTCTTCAGTTTGACCTCGTCGACCGCAAGGTTCACGATGTCCCGGGCATCTTTGCCCAAGACGCCTAATGAAGAATCCTTATCCATCTTATTCGTCCTCCTCTTTCTCAAATTCGGCGCCGGCCCGGGCCTTCTTTTCCTTCAGGGCATCCTCGACCTTGTCGAGACCCTTAAGGACGGCGGCACGGCCGTTGTTGAACGCTTCGGAGCCTTTTTCTTTGATGTCTTTGACGACCTCCTCCCCCTTTTCGGTGTTGGCGAGGAGCAAGAGGGCGGCACCGGTCACGGCGCCGGCCAGGAATGCGAAAAATGAGTTACCGTTGGCCATAATAGTTCGTGTTATAATCTACATCAAAGATGGTTGTTTTTTTGGTTTTATGCAAATAAAAAAGCGGAGCCCGTCACGGGGTCCGCTTTTCTTTAGGTTTAGTACATGTTTATTGCTTAATATTCTATTGTTCTTTTCGGAATACAAGCTAATCCAAAACCGTGCCACGAATGTTCTCAGCGATCTGATGCACAAGGCGAAGCAGCGCTTCGCGGCTCGCCCAGGCCGTGTGCGGCGTGAAGCGGAAGCGTTCCGGGTGCCGCACGTGCAGCAGCGGGCTGTCCGCCGGCAGCGGCTCCTTCACGTACACGTCCAGCGCTGCGCCGGCGATCACGCCGGCATCTACGGCCTCCGCCAGCGCCGACTCGTCCACGATGCCGCCGCGGCCCAGGTTCAGCAGGAAGGCCGTCGGCTTCATCCGGCGCAGTTCCTGCGCGCCGATCAGGCCCTTCGTGCGCTCGTTCAGCGGTGCGTGGACGCTGACCACATCCGCACTGGCGAGCAACTCGTCCAGCGGCACGCTCGGGTAGTCCTGATTGTGGGACGTGCCTGAGGTCGAGTAATAGATGACCTGCATTCCGAAAGCGCACGCCACGGCCGCCACACGCGCACCGATGGTTCCCAGGCCGATGATGCCCAGCGTCTTGCCGGCCAGCTCCGGATAAGGATGGGAAATGTCGCAGAAGAGCGTGCCGGCGGAATAGCGGCCGCTCTTGACGCAGTCGTCGAAATAGGGCGAATAGCCCGCCAGCGAAAGCAAATGTGCGAAGGTGGACTGCACGACGGATTCCGTGGAATAGCCGACGGCGTTGCGAACCGGGATATTCCGGGCCGCGGCCGCTTCCAGGTCGATGTTGTTCATGCCGGTGGCGGCCACGCAGATCAACCGGAGGCGCGGGGCGCACGACAGCAGTACCTCGTCCACGCGCACCTTGTTCACGATCAGCACCTCGCAGTCCCCCACCCGCTCCAGCGATTCTTCGCGATTCGAGAAGGGATAGCAGACCAGCTCGCCCTGCGCAGCGATCTCGTCCAGCGGGGTCTCCCCCAGCGTGGCGGCATCCAGAAAGACTATCTTCATCATTACTTTCCTTTCGCGCTCGCCGTCCTCTCCCTCCGGGGCACGTAGCCACCCTCGGCTCGTAAGAGGGAGGGGCCCGCCGCGTAGCGGTGGGAGGGGTCGCGAAGCGACGGCATCCGGAGGGAGCAGGACGGCGAGCGCATAAGTTAATTGATATTCGGGGTGAACCAGACCTTGGTCTGGATGCAATGTACCATCACGGCCTGGCCGCCGCAACTGAGACGGAAATCGCCTTCCTCCAGGCGCCACTTGCCGTCCGCGCCGACGAACGCCAGCTCCGAGGCGGGAACCTCGAAGGAAACGGTTTTCGTCTCGCCCGGCTGCAGCTCGATCTTCTCGAAGCCGCGCAGGCGCTTCACGTCCGGAATGATGGACGCCACGAGGTCGGAGCTGTAGAGCAGCACGGCCTCCTTGCCGGCGCGGGAACCGGTATTGGTCACGTCCACGGACAACTTCAGCACGTCGTTCGGGCCGAACTCCGCCGGGCTCTGCAGCTGCATATTTCCATAGGAGAAGGTGGTGTAGCTCAGGCCGTAGCCGAAGGGCCACTGGACATCCATCACGGCGTCGTAGTTGTAGGAACCCTCCATCACTTCGCGATGCTCGGAGACCTTGTAGTCGTAGGTATGCAGGGCGTTGATGTGCTTGCTGTAGGTGAACGGCAGCTTGCCGGAGAAGTTCTCGTCGCCGGCGAGCAGCGCCGCCAGGGCGTCACCGCCGTAGTTGGACGGCAGCATCACGTCCACGACCGCCTTTACCAGCGGCTCGATGTCGCCGATGATGCGAGGACGGCCTTCGTTCAGCACCAGGATGACCGGTTTGCCGGTGGCGGCGAGCTGCCGCACGAGCTCCTTCTGGTTCTCCGAAAGGTTCAGGTCGTCCATATTGCCGGGCGTCTCGCAGTAGCTGTTCTCGCCCACGCAGGCCACGATCACGTCCACCCCGCGGGCGGCGGCCACGGCCTTGTGGATGCCGGAAGCATCCTCGGCCTGCCAGGCCATCGGGATGTTGACATACTGCACACCGGGTTCATAGCTCACCTTGCCGAAACGCTGCTGCAGCGCCTCCAGAATCGTATTGTACTGCGGCACGAAATCGTCCGCGGAACCCTGCCAGGTGTAGGACCAGCCGCCGTTCATGGCGCGCAGGCTGTTGGCATTCGGGCCCGTGACGAGGATGCGCTCGGTGCCCTTGAGCGGCAGGAGGCCTTCGTTCTTGAGCAGCACCTCGGACTCCACGGTCGCGGCGTAGGACTGCTGTGCGAATTCCTTGGAGGCGAACTCCGGATACTCCCCTTCCCAGGTCGGGTTGTCGAACAGGCCCAGACGGACCTTGAGACGCAAAACGCGGCGCACGGCGTCGTCGATGCGGGACATCGGAATCTCGCCGCTCTTCGCCAGGTCCACGATCACGTTGCAGCATTCGGGATCATACGGGTCCATGATCATATCGATGCCCGCGTTGATGCCGATCTTCACGGCCTCCCGCTTGTCGGCAGCCACGTGGTCGCGGGTATAGAGGTTGTCGATGTCGGCCCAGTCCGTGACCAGCATGCCGTCCCAGCCCAGCTGCTGCTTCACCCAGACGGTCAGCAATTCATAGTTGGCATGCGTGGGGACGCCGTTGATGGAAGCGGAATTGACCATCGCGGTCAGCGCGCCGGCCTCGAAGCATTCCTTGAACGGGCGGAAGAATTTCTCGCGCAGGTCGTTTTCTGCGATATACGCGGGCGTGCGGTCCTTGCCGGTATGCGGCACGCCGTAGCCCATGAAATGCTTGATGCTCACGGCCACGTGCTCGAGGTCCACGTGATTGGGATCATTTCCCTGCAGGGCCAGGGTTTCGGTGCGGGCCATCTCGGCCTGCAGATAGGGATCCTCGCCCCAGCTCTCCCACTGGCGGGACCAGCGGGCGTCGCGGCCCAGGTCCATGACCGGGGAGAACACCCACGGCACCTGCGCGGCACGCGTCTCATACGCCATCACGCGGCCCATCGCCGCGGCGTAATCCCGATTGAACGTGGCACCGAGGTTGATCTCCTGCGGGAAGAGCGAGCCGTCGGTGAGGTAGCTGGCGCCGTGGATCATATCCAAGCCGTAGATGCACGGGGTACCGAGTATCCGCATGGACGCTTCCTGCATCTGGCGCACGAGTTCGGCCGTATGTTCGCGGCTCTGCGCCTTGTCGTTCAGCACGTTCAGAATGGAGCCGACCTTGTACTGCCCGAAGATCTTCTCCAGCTTGGCGGGATCCAGGTTCTCGCCCGTTTCATCCTGGACCAGCAGGATGGAGAGCTGCACCATCTGGCCGGCTTTCTCCTCGAGGGTCATGCCCTTGAGGACTTTCTCGACCTGCGCCTCCACGGCAGGATCGGGTTGGATGGCGGGTAAGACCTTGCCGGCGGGGCTGCCGCAGGCAGCGAGGGCGGCCAGGGCGCCCAGGAAGGCGAACGCCTTCGCAATTGCATTGTGTATCATATCGTTAAATCGAGTTTGATTAATTCTCCGTTGTAATTCACGACCTTTCCGTCCGCATCCGGGTCGTAGGCGTGCGGATGCGCCGGATCCACGACGACGACCGTGAAACGCCGCTCCTGCAGCATACCCGGGAAGGAGCCGCTGCGCGCGCCGAAAGTCAGCGTACGGGCGGCATCGTCCCAGTGAATCGGAATGGTCGTGCAGGCGCCTTTCTCATAAGCGAAGGTCAGGCCGTCGTCCTCGTAGAGGTTGAAGTCCGCGTCGGCGCCGGCATAGACGTACAGGCGGATGTCCTCCGCGGGTTTCTCGTCCGACCACTGCATCTCGGGCCCGAAAGGCAGGATGGAACCGGCGCGGACGTAGAGCGGAATGCGCTCATACGGCGCATCCACGATGCGGGAACGGGCGCCGGGCAGGAACTCGCCGGTATAGAAATCGTACCATCCGCCCTCCGGGAAATACACCTCGCGCAGGCGGGCGCCGTATTCGCTGACCGGACACGGCATCAGGGCCGGACCGAACATCCACTGGTCGTCGAGGTCGCGCACGAGCGGGTCGGCGGGCCAGTCCATCGGCAGGGCCCGCATCAGGGTGTAATCGTCGAAGTGGACGGCGGCGGCGAGCGAATACAGGTACGGCATCAGGCGGTAGCGCAGACGCATGTACCAGAGGATGCTCTCGTAGGCGGGAGAGCCCTCGGGAGCAATATTCCAGAGTTCTCGCTGCGGCCACTGCCCGTGCGTGCGGAAGAGCGGCACGAAGGTGCCGAACTGATGCCAGCGTGTCTGCAGCTCCTGCCACTCCGGCAGGTTCGCCGGATCGTAGAACTTGCTCATGACCGAGAAGCCGCCGATGTCCATCCCCCAGAACGGGATGCCGCTCATGCAGAAATTCAGGCCTGCGGCCATCTGCGTGCGCATATCAGTCCAGGAGGTGCCGATATCGCCGCTCCACGTGGCCGTGGAATAGCGCTGCAGGCCCGGGAAGCCGCTGCGCGTCAGCAGAAAGACCCGCTTGTCGGGATCTACGCCGCGCTGGCCGTTGAAGATGGCGTCGGCGTTGACCAGCGAATAGGCGTTGAGGTATTCAGTCGAGGGGCCGAGCGCCGTCGGGCTGATCAGCCACTTGAAATAATCCATCGGCAGGCAGTCGCGCAAGTTCGGCTCGCTGGCGTCCATCCACCAGGCGTCGATCTTGCGGCCGTAGCGGCTGTAGAGCGTCTCGTCCATCTGCCGCCAGAACATCTTGCGCCCGCCCTCGGCGTAGGCGTCGTAGAAGCTCTGCTCGTGGCCGAGCCAGTCCACGAGGCCGTCCTCTTCAGCGTGCGTGTAGGCGTAGCCGGCGGCCTTCAGCTCCTTGTAGTGCTCCGTATTGGTGTAGAACTTCGGCCAGACGCTGATCATGAAGCGGCCGTGCATCGCATGCACGTCGTCCAGCATCTTCTCCGGATCCGGATAGCGGGCGGGATCGAACTCGTGGCTCCCCCACTGGTCGTCCAGCCAGTACTGCCAGTCCTGAACGATATTGTCCACGGGGATGCCGCGCTCGCGGAACTGCCGCAGCGTGCCCACCAGCTCGTCCTGCGTGGAGTAGCGCTCCCGGCTCTGCCAGAAACCGAGCACCCACTTGGGCATCACCGGCGCCTTGCCGGTGAGCTGGCGGTAGCCGCGGATCACGGCGTCGTGGCTCCCGCCGCCGATGAACCAGAAGTCCAGCTGCGGCTCGAACTCGGAAGCGAACGCCAGGCGCTCCGCCTCCCCCGCCTCCTGCAACGGCGCCACGCGCAGCCCCAGGTACGACACGCCGCCATCCGGCTCCCACTCGACGCGGACGGGGACCTTCTCCCCCGCCTCGAGGTGTGCAGTGAACTTGTAGCTGTTGGGATTCCAGGCCGGACGCCAGCGACGGGCCATCATTTCCTGTCCGCCGACCAGCGTGCGCTGGAAGCCGGCATAATATTGAATAAACTGATAGTCAGCCGTCTGCGGCGCTTCGAGGTAGCCTTCGTAAACCACCCTGGCGCCCTGAAGCGGGACTTCCGGCAGGTTCCGGATGGCCCATTCATTCTCGAAATAGAGACTGTCCTCCTGCCGGACGAGCGCCTTGCCGCGAGCCGGCGTATAGGTGCCCGTCAGGCCTGGCGTCTTGCCGTCCTTGCCGTAAAGCCGGAAGGTCTCGCCCAACTGCCGGTACGGCTCGGGATTGCCCCAGCGGCTATAGGAATAAGCGTCGAAGAGGAGGCCATAGCCGCGGGTGGACACCACCACCGGCAGGCTGACCTTGGTGTTGTACTGGAACAGTTCCTCGCTGCGACCCTTGTGATTCAGCTCACCGCTCTGGTGCTGGCCCAGGCCGTAGAAGGCCTCGTCGGCCGGAGAATCGAAGCTCACACGGGTGGAAAAGGCGTCCTTCCCTTCCACGGAAACGGGCGAAAAGCCCATCCGGGAGCCGTCCAGCAGGACATTTCCGTCCGCATCCAGGAAACGGACCGCGCCGTTCCGCACATTGACGGCAGCCGTCAGGGCGGCCGTCTGCACACGCAACTCGCCCTCCTGCTCCGACACGCGGAAATCACGGAACTTCGCCTGCGGGACCACGACCAGGCTCGCCCGGTCGTGCATCGCTCCGTCCGGGCTCGCACTGACGCGGACCAGCTCCGGCCCCGCCACTTGCAGGCGTAGCACCGACGGCCCGCCCGGCACGGGATCCGAAATCCGAACCGTCACGGAATCCCCACGAAGCACATAATCCTTATCGACGCACCCAACCAGCACAATGGCGCAGAAGATGCAGAAAAACAAACGGATATTTCTCATGCGCAATAATCATTTTGACCTATAAATTTAATTATTTTCCGGCAAGAAAAAAATTCTTGCTATTTTTGTAATCTATGTCGGAAGAACTGAATCTCGTGCGCGACCTGGCGGTCATCCTTGTATCCGCCGGCGCCTTCACCATCATATCCAAGGCCCTCAAACAGCCGCTCATCCTGGGTTACATCCTGGCCGGATTCCTGGTCGGCCCGCATATCTCCTGGTTCCCGGGCATCAGCTCCGAGGAGACGGTCCACCAGTGGTCGGAAATCGGCATCATCTTCCTGATGTTCGGTCTCGGTCTGGAGTTCAGTTTCAAGAAGCTGCTCAAGGTGGGCAGCAGCGCCCTCGTGACAGCCGGAAGCAAGTTCCTCGGCGTGTTCGTGATCGGCTTCGTGGCCGGACAGGCCATGGGCTGGACGGCCATGGAAAGCGTATTCCTCGGCGGCCTGCTGTCGATGTCCTCCACGATGGTGGTCCTGAAATCCTACGACGACATGGGCCTCAAAGGCAGGCCCTGGGCCGGTATGGTATTCGGCACGCTCGTGGTCGAAGACCTGATCGCCATCCTCCTCATGGTGCTCCTGTCCACGATGGCGGTTTCCAACCAGTTCGCCGGCGGCGAAATGCTCTTCAACCTGGGCAAACTGGCTTTCTTCCTCATCCTGTGGTTCCTCGTGGGCATCTACGTGATTCCGAGCGTCCTCAAGCGGGCCCGCAAGTTCCTCAACGACGAGATCCTGCTCATCGTGAGCATCGGCCTGTGCTTCGGCATGGTCGCGCTGGCCGAAGGCGTCGGCTTCTCCTCCGCCCTCGGCGCTTTCGTGATGGGCTCCATCCTCGCCGAGACCATCGAGAGCGAGCACATCGAGAAACTGGTGGCCCCGATCAAGGACCTCTTCGGCGCCATCTTCTTCGTGTCCGTGGGTATGATGGTCGCCCCGGCCGTCATCGCGGAGCACTGGCTGACCATCCTCATCATCACCC
Organism: Bacteroidales bacterium; assembly: GCA_017960585.1. GTDB lineage: Bacteria > Bacteroidota > Bacteroidia > Bacteroidales > UBA932 > Cryptobacteroides. The sequence continues at coordinate 37,057 of JAGCYX010000012.1, read as the reverse complement.
TGATCGTGATGCTCACCCACATCCTCTTTGCGGGAGCGGGCATCCTGATGACCGGCGGCGGCCTGCGCAATGCCGTCAACACCGGATTCAGCCTCGCCCAGCTCGGCGAATTCGGCTTCATCATCGCAGGCGTGGGCGTCACCCTCGGCGTGATGCGGGAATTCATCTATCCGGTCATCATCGCCGTATCCGTGATCACCACCTTCACGACACCTTATATGATCAAACTTGCAGGCCCGGCCTACAGCGGCCTGCACAAGGTGCTGCCCGAGCAATGGATCGCCCGGCTGGACGCGCCGGAGAAGAAGTCACGCACCACGGCCGCCGAGCAGAGCGAATGGAAGATACTGCTGCGCGCCTATTTCCTGCGCGTCGTGCTGTACGGCGTCATCCTCGTGGCGATCATAATCGGCTCCAAGCAGTTCCTGGAGCCGCTGGCCACACGCCTGTTCCCCACCTGGAGCCCCTTCCTGCACAACCTGGTGGTCGTCGCCGTAACGTTGCTGGTCATGGCCCCCTTCCTGTACGGAATGGCCATCAGTTCCGGCTCCATCAACGCCTCCGCCAACAAGCTCCTGGCCGAGAAGAACGCCAACAAATGGCCGATCGCGGGTCTGGTCCTCACCCGGACCTTCCTCGCCATCTCCATGATTATCAGCGTTATCGCCAGCCACTTCCACCTGGCCGGCTGGGCCATCATCCTGATCATCGTCGGCGGCGTGATCTTCATCCTGGCCGCCCGGCGCACGATGCACCGCTATTCCATGCTGGAGCAGCGATTCCTGAGCAACCTCAACGAAAAGGAGGAAGCGGAGCGCCGCAGCCATCCGGTATCGACCTATCTTCGCGACAAGATGTCCGGCTACGACCTCCACATCGAGCCGCTCGAAGTCTCCCCGGACAGCATCTTCGCAGGCAAACAGCTGAAAGACATTCCGCTCCGCTCCACGACCGGCGTCAACCTGATCAAGATCCGGCGCGGCAGGCAGAGCATCACCATCCCTTCCGGCGAGGAACGCATCTTCCCGTATGACAAGCTCCTTGCCGTGGGCACGTCCGCCCAGATCGACGCGCTCCGCGCCATGCTCTCACAGTCGGACGTCACCCCCACCCCGGGCGCCGAGCAGGAATTCGAAGTGGTTCCCGTCACCCTCACGGAAAGTTCCTTCCTGACCGGCATGGCGTTGAGCGACACCCATATGCGCCCGCATCGCTGCATGGTCATCAGTGTCCTGCACGACGGGGAATTCATCACCAACCCGAAACCGGATTACTGTTTCGCTGCCGGCGACGTCGTCTGGATCGCCGGCGAGACCAGCGCGCTCGACTGGCTGGACGGGAGCAAAGGCTAACGATCCTCTATGAAGCTGTTCGCCCGCCTGCCGCACCTGCTGGTCCGTTACCGTATCCACCTGTTCCTGCTGATGACGATCCTCGCCGTCGGCAGCGGCATGCTGGTGCCGCACATCAACATCAATACGGACATGACGCATTACCTGCCGGACGATTCTCCGATGAAGCAGGGCATGGACGTCGTGGCGACGTATTCTCCGGAACTGGACGCGCAGGTGCACCAGCTGGGAGCTTCGTTCGGAGACGCATCGAACCTGATGCCGAAGGAACTCCCCAAAGCCCTCACCCTCGGCGTCATCCTGGTCGTCGTGGTGCTGCTGGTGATGTGCGCATCAGTCCTGGACGTCCTGCTGATCCTGGCTTCCATCGGCTACGCCGTGGTTCTGAATATGGGCACGAACGCCCTGCTGCCCAGCGTGGCGATGATCACGAATTCCCTTTCCGCGGTGTTGCAGATGGTCCTGTCGCTGGACTACTGCATCATCCTGATCAACCGCTACCGGCAGGAACGCGCCGGCGGCCTGGCCGCCCGGGAAGCGCTTGAGGCATCCATTTCCCACGCCGCTGGCTCCATCCTCAGCAGCGCCTCCACGACGGTGGCCAGTCTGCTGATGCTCGTCTTCATCAAGCTCAAGATCGGCGCCGACCTCGGCGTCGTACTCGCCAAGGGCGTGATGTTTTCGCTGATCTGCAATTTCACGGTCATGCCCGCGCTCATCATCTGGGCGGACAAAGCGCTGATGGCGGCGCGCAAGAAGATTCCGGCCCTCCCGGCTGCGGCCTTCGCGCGCTTCCAACACAAGTTCCGGGTGCCGCTGGCCGTCTTCTTCATCCTCGCGTTCGGCGCTTCCGCCATCCTGCAGCGGCGCACGCCGCTCGCCTTCTCGCCGCAGTTTGACAGCGAGGCTTCGGAGGTAGTCCACGACGGTAACCCCATTATGCTCATCTTCGCCACGGCGGAAGAAGACGCCGTGCCACCCATGCTGGAGCGCCTTGCCGCCGACCCCAAAGTCACGATGACGGCGAGCTGGCCCACCACCCTCGGCCGTTCCTGCACCGCAGACGAACTGCTCTCGATGCTGTCGGAACTGGGCGGCGGGACCGAGGCCTTCCCGGAGGACCTGCTCCGCGTGGTTTACTATGCCCGGATGCATCCCGAGCGAGACGGCAAGTTGTCGTTCTCCGAAGTGGAAGCGGCTGCGAACGAACTGGCCGGAAAGGGACTCGTGCCGGACGGATTCGACCGCAACGCGCTGATGAAACGCCTGATGCCGCCCGCTCCCCAGGCTCCGGCAGCCCCTAAAACACCGCCCGTGGTTCCGGCCGCTCCGGACAGCACGCAGACCATTCCGGACACGCTGGCCGCCGCGTTAGCGCCCGTGGACTCCCTCGCAGCCGCTGCACCCGACAGCCTGGCTGCCGAGATGCCGCAGCAGCCGGAAGCAACACCGGGCTACAGTTACGAAGAAGCCACCACGCCGCTGGACGCCGCCACTATGGCGGAGCGTTTTGGCGCGGAACGCAGCCAAATGACGATGCTCTACCGCCTGGCCGGCAAAGCCCGGAGCAAGATGTCACCTTACGAGATGGCCTGCTTCGTGCGCGACCGGATCCTGACCAACCGGACCTACGCCGCCATGGTGCCGCAGGACATGAAGGAGCGCTTCGGAGAAGAAATCAAGCTGCTGGAAGCGGCCGTGGCTGCCGGACCTCCGGCGCCGGTCGAACTGCCCGCCCCGGCGGACAGCCTGGCCGCGGCGCCGCACGAGACGCTGGCTGCCGTACTCCCGGTCTCCCCTGCCGACACCCTTTCCCGGCCGGAGCCGGAACCCGTCATCGAAGAAGAATTGCCCGAGGAGCCGCCCACCCCGCTGGAGCGGCTGGCCGAGATGGCCTTCTCCTCCCGGAAATATAGTTCAGAACGCATCCAGAGCGCCCTTTCGGCCGCCGGCGTGCCCGTCACGCGCGACGAGATGGACTTGCTGTTCCTCTACGCCCTCAGCCGCCGGGATTACGATGAGAGCTGGACGATGACCCCTGTGCAGCTGCTGGACTATGTGGCGGACACGCTGCTGGTCGATCCCGCGCTGTCCCGCTTCATCGAAGCCCCGATGCGCGCCCAGGTGGACAGCGCCCGCAACGAGATGCGCACCCGGGGCGCCTTGCTGCGCGGCCCGGAGATCTCTGCAGCGGCCGTCATCACCAACTACGCCTACGAGGCGCCGGACAGCTTCGACTTCGTCCAGCAGGCCCTCGAGCTGGCGGATGAAACGCTCACGCAGAAGCATTATTGGATCGGAGAATCGGTCATGTACAAGGAACTCAAGGACGGCTTCCCGCGGGAGCTCACCCTCCTGACCGTACTGACCGTGCTGGCCATCTTCCTCATCGTGGCCCTGAACTTCCGCTCCCTGCTCGTCCCCATCCCGCTGATCCTGTGCATCCTGACCGGTGTGTACATCGACGTCATCGCAGCCGGATTCAGCGGCAATTCCATGTTCTACCTGGCCTATCTGGTCGTCCAGGGCATCCTGATGGGCGCGACCATCGACTACGCCATCCTGTTCGCCAGCTACTTCCGCGCGGCCCGGCAGACGCAGGACACGCTCGGGGCGCTGGAAGCGGCGTACCGCGGAGCGTCCCATTCCATCATGACCTCCGGACTCATCCTCACGCTCGTGCCCTGGGTCATGTCCGCCGTCCTGAAGGATGCGATGATGGTCATGATCCTGCGCAGCCTCGGCATCGGTGCCGGCGCCGTCCTGCTGCTCAATCTCTTCGTCCTTCCGGGCGTACTCGCCGCCACGATGCGGAAGAAGAAGCCTACAGATCGTAAGTAAGACCGACGGACCAGGTCCGGTGGTTGGCCGTGAGCGGTGTGGTCGAACGCGGAAGGGTTCCATTCATACCGTTCTGGTAGCAGAAATACAGTTGGAACTTCGAGAACGCCGCCGACAGTCCGAATCCGTACAGGTTGCCGTATGCTCCCCGTCCGAAGCTGCCGTACAGGTCCAGCCAATTGAAAGGCTTGTACTCAACCCCCAGGCGCGCCTCCCAATAAGGCATATACTCGTAATGGGAATAGCTGGCCACGGCGCCGAAGCTGACCTGTTCGTAGCACGGAAGGATGTACTTCACACCCAGGTTGGCATGGAATGGAAGAACCTCCAGGCGGGTCTGGTCGCGATTCGGACGGAGCGTGACCACGTTCTTCAGTTTATCCGCCAGCTCGCCGGCCTTATCCTTCAGCGCCTGCGCGTTCAGCTGATCGTATGAGAGGGTTCCCAGGCCGTTGAAGGTCATATACATCGTGGACGTCGTGGCGTTGCCATAATGCCAGATGGCACCGCCCAGGTCCAGGATGGATGCCGACAGGGTCAGATACTTGTTAGGCCGGACGGCGACGCCCAGATCCAAGGCCGCACCGCCGCCCGTGGGAAGCGGAATCAAGTCGCGGGTCATCAGATCTCCGAGCTTCACATCCTGATCCGGGTAGGTCCGGAGTTTCATCAGGCGTGCCGGGACATCCAGACTCGCACCGTAAAAGAGTTGATAGCCCGTGTCGTCCGCCTGCACGTCGAACGTATTCACCTTGTACGACATGCCATACATCGCGGCCAGCAATTTGACCCTTCCGCCGATGGAAACGACGTCGCTGAGCCGGCGGGCATATCCGTAGGCAAGTTCGGCATAGATCTGCCCCTTGCCGCCAAATCCGCTCAGGTCATAGTTCTCCCGCGTGGTACCCCGTTTCAACAGATCGAACGCATCTTTGGGCGCGGTGACGCTGAAAGGAATGCGCACATTGATCTCGAACGAGTGATACGCATCTCCCCGGGCGAATCCATAAGAGACAATATTGAAGTCGTAGTGCGTCATCGACTTGCTGATGTCCGGAAGATTGCCCAGGAACTGGCTGGCCGGTATGGAAGAATGCAGACCCGTCACCAGGCCCTCTTCCGTCGGATACAGGAAGGCGGAGGCGCCGACATTGTAGAGCACGTGCTTGGTCAGTTCGAAACCGCTGATGAAATCGCTTTCCGGTATGAGGGCGGGATTGAAGCGGTAGATCTGGCGATAATCCCGCAGGAAGAAGCCTTCCTGCATCGACTGTGCGCGCAGGAATAATCCGGAGCAGCAGAACATCATCGCCGCCGCAAGCAAATATCTACTATTTCTCATTGCCGAAGAGCGTTATGCCGCCGCGGAGCGTCACGGAAGCGGATTTGACAGATAAAGCCATCTTGGAAGAAAGCGGGACATTGCCCATCCCGTCAGACGCCTTGATCGTAAGGACGATCTCGACACCGGTGATGTCGGGAATGTAACCCTCCTGCGCCTTGATTTCCAGCGTCACCGGCGTGACGGCCGGAGCATCCATCGTCCCGCCGGCAATCTTCACACCCGGGGAAACGACGATGTCGGGGTTCTCCTGCCCGTCTTGGCCCAGAATCTTGACTTTGTCGAGCGTCACGTCGAAGGGCACAGAACTCTCCAGGTCGAAGGTCGCCTGGCACTGACGCAATTTGAATTTCCCGATCTCCACTTTCAACCCGTTGATCGGGATGGACAACTGCGACATGGAGAAATCGGACTTTGCAGCCAACAGCGCCTTATACTTGTAAGAGAAGACAAACGAAGAATTGGTGCCGGACCGGATCTTCTCCGCCATGTTTTCCGGCAGGTCCAGGGCCATGTCCACCAGTTCTACGGAAGCAATCCGGTCCGTCTTGTCCTCGGGCAGCTCGAACTGGGCGATGGTCCTGGAACTATAATAACTGGGCATGGAATAATCCGCCAGACTCTCCTCCTGCGAATAGCTCGTCGAATAATCAGACGCCATGCATTCAATCCTTGCCGTCGTATTCAGTCCGACCGAAGCCATAAGCGGATTCCTGGCCTGGACGATCAGCATCTGGTGCGGAAAAACGAAGCCGAACATGCCCAAGACCGAAGTCACCGAGCCTACGCTGGCGGATTTGGTTCCGACCTCCCAGTGGCAGGGCTGCGTCAGGTCGGGAACTTTGAGAGCAATCTCGTAGGCGTTGAGATTGAGCAGTTCATCCTCGGATTCGACATAGAACAGACCGTCCGAATCCTCCTTCACGAACTGGCTCACGAGGCTCCCCATGGAAGACCCTTGTAGAATGGCCCCCACGGTAACAGGTCCGACATTGCCGAGGGGCAAGGAGACGCCCTCCTGGAAGAGGGTGACCTCCTTGTTCAAACCTAAGGTATCATACTCCATCCGTTCGCACCCGCAGAACGGGATCAGGACAAGGAGCGATACCAGAAATACATAGTTGCGCATTATCAGGTATGTTTATAGTAATCTATTGTGCCAGGACGGCGTCGGCGAGGGCTTCCAGGGCCGGGAGGTCGGAAGGCTGCATCCGGCTGCGGATGGTGACCTTTTCGCCCACGATCTGCACGTCCTTCATCGCGGAGAGCATCTCCGTCATCACCCGCCCGGCCGTGGGCGCCCAGCTGCCGTTCTCGATGACGGCGGCGCGACGCTTCTGCCAGCCCTTGATCTGCAGGTGCCAGAGGAAATCATACATCGGCGGGAACAGGCCGGCGTCGTAGGAGGATGCGGCCACGACCAGCGTGCCGTAGCGGAAGGCGTCTTCGATGGCTTCAGCGAGGTCGTCGCGGGTCAGGTCGGAAGTCGCCACCTTCGGGCAGCCCTTCTCCCGGAGCATCTCCGCGAACTTCTCCGCAGCCTCTGCGGTGCCGCCGTGGATGGATGCGTAGGCCACGAACACGCCCGGCGTCTCCACGCCGTAGCTGCTCCAGGTCTGATACAGCTGGAACACTTCCGCGAGCGTGTCGCGCAGCATCGGACCGTGCAGCGGGCAGATGGTCTGCACGCCCAGCGGGGCCAGCTTGGCCAGCACGCGCTGCACCTGTGCACCGTATTTGCCCACGATGTTGAAGTAATAGCGGCGCGCCTCGCAGGCCCAGTCATAGTCCGGCGTGCACCAGAAGCCGCCGGTCTGCTCCAGGGCGCCGAACTTGCCGAAGGCGTCGGCGCTGAACAGGACCTTCTCCGTCTCCTCGAAACTCATCATCACCTCCGGCCAGTGCACCATCGCCGCTGCGAAAAAGCGCAACGTATGCGCACCCAGCGGCAGCGTGTCGCCTTCGTTCACGGTACGGGTGCGGCCTTCGAGCTGCACGCCCGGGAAGAACTGCGGGAGCATCTTGAGCGCGATGGAGCTGGCGACGAGCGTCAGTTTCGGATACTTCTCCAGCAGCGCAGCGGCGCAGGCGGAATGGTCCGGCTCCATGTGATGGACGACCAGGTAGTCCGGCTGGCGGCCCTGCAGGGCCTCTTCCAGGTTCCGCATCCAGGCGTCCGCCGTACGGGCGTCGGAGGTGTCCAGGACAGCGATCCTGTCGTCCAGGATGACATAGGAATTATAGGACATTCCCTCGGGCACGAGGTACTGGCTTTCAAACAGATCGAGGTCGTTGTCATCTACGCCGATGTAGCGGATGGCCGAGCTGATGGTCAGTGTCATTGAGTAATGAATTATGGGTTATCCCAACAAAAATAATGAATTAATTCCGAAAATCACTATTTTTACACTATGATACTCCTTATCCTGAAACTCCTGGGTTCGCTGGCGATGTTCCTTTATGGAATGTCTTTGATGAGCGGCGGATTGCAGAAGATGGCCGGGAACCGCATGCGGATGTTCATGGCCAAGATGACCTCCAACAATTTCAAATGCATCCTGACCGGTATCGTGGTCACTGCCATGGTGCAGAGTTCGACCGCCACGACCCTGATGATCGTCAGCTTCGTCAATGCCGGCCTGTTTGCCCTCAGCAGTGCCATCGCCGTCATCATGGGTGCCAATATCGGCACCACGGTCACGGCCTGGATCTTTGCCCTGAGTCTCGGAGAAGGCAGTTGGAGCATCGCCACCATTGCCCTTCCGCTGATGTTCTTCGCCTTTGTGGCTCGAAGCATCAAGAAATACACAAACCTGGGAGAGTTCCTGATGGGCTTCGCCCTCCTTTTCCTGGGTCTTTCGATTCTCAAGGAGACCTCCACGGTCCTGCTCGACAACGAAGGAGTCCGCCTCTTCCTGGCCACCTTGTCGGGCCACGGCATCCTGAGCATCTTCCTGTTCATGCTGGCCGGCGCCGTCATCACCCTGATGCTCCAGAGTTCCGCCACAGCAACAGCCATCACGATGCTGCTCGTGGCACAGGGATACATTCCCTTCACGATGGCGACTGCGATGGTGCTCGGCAGCAACCTCGGCACCACGGTCACCTCGAACATCGCCGCTTCCGTGGCGAACCTGAGTGCAAAACGAACGGCGCGCGCCCACTTCCTGTTCAACCTGTTCGGCGTCATCCTGGCGCTGGTGTTCTTCAAACCTTTCATCAACCTGGTCGGCATTTCGGTGGAAGCGCTGGGGTTCCCGAACCCCATCACGGTCAGCTTTGCGGATGCCGATGAAGCCACGAGAGAGCATCTGGTCGCATCGCTTCCTTATAGCGTGGCCATACTCCACACGGTATTCAACGTCATCACGACCATCATCCTCGTCTGGTTCATCCCGCAACTTGTCAAGATGGTGACCTGGATGGTCCCGTCCAAGGGCGAAGAGAAGGAGACCTACCGCCTCAAGTATATCGGCGTGGGCAAGATCGCTACCGGCGACATCGCTCTCAACAGTGCCAAACTGGAGGTTGTCGAATATGGTCGCCTGTGCCACAGGGATCTGAACTATATCCGGAAAGCCATCAATGCAGACGCTCTGGACGATTTCGAGGCTGCGGACAAGAAACTGGTTCATTACGAAGAAGTGACCGACAATATCGAACGGGAGATTGCGACCTACCTGCGCGAAGTCAGCGACAACGAGCTCAGCGTCAACGGTATGGCCCGCGTCCGGGAGTTATACCGCATCATCGGCGAAATGGAGTCGCTGGGCGACAGCGGAGAGACGATCGGTAAGATCCTGGCCCGCCTTTGGGCCCACGGCTGCCATTTCACCGAAAGTATGCTTCATCGCCTCAACCACATGCTGGAGTTGCTGGATGACGCCTATGCAGCCATGGACTACAACCTTTCCACCCCGCTGGTCGAACTTCGCGACATCAACAATGCGGAAGGCGCCGAGAAGGCCATCAACGAATACCGCGACCGCCTTCGCGACGAGCATCTTTCCAACATCGAGAAATCCACCTACCCGTACGAGACCGGTTCGTTCTATATGGACCTGGTGAACTGCCTCGAGAAGATGGGCGACTTCATCATCAACATCTCCCAGAGTGTGATCGGGGCCAAGGCAGTCTAGCGGATTACATTATTCGCGATGGTTCTCCTGCTCGGCGCCAGCGGCCTGCTCGGCCACAACGTTCTCCGGCTCCTGTCGGAGCGCGGCGAACGCGTCCGCGTGCTGCTGCGTCCCGGTTCCCGGCTGCTGCCCGGCATCGGGGCGTGCCCGGAGCTGATGTATGGCAGCTTGCTGGAAGAGAACACCTTGCTGCAAGCCGCCGAAGGCTGCGACATCATCATCAACTGCGCCGGCACCACGGATATGTCCCTGAGGCGCCTGGAAGAGTATCTTCCCGTCAACCGGGACCTGCCCGCCCGGCTCTGCAAGGTTCTGGAGGCAACGGGCATCCGCACCCTCGTGCACACCAGCACCGCCAATACCATCGCCCCCGGCACCCGGGAGCATCCCACCGACGAATCTGCGCCCTTCGCCGCGCCCTTCGACCGTTCGCTCTATGCGATCAGCAAGCGGGAAGGCGAACAGTTGCTGCTCGACTATGCGGCAGCGCATCCGGAGCGGCGCGTGGTCATCGTCAACCCCGGCTTCATGCTGGGCCCCTTCGACCCCAAGCCTTCTTCCGGCACCCTGCTGCTCGCCGGCTGGCACAAGCCGCTGATGGCGGCGCCGCGCGGAGGAAAAAGCTTCCTGCACGTACAGGACGCCGCCACTGCCATCTGCAATGCGTTGGAGCGGGGCGAAAGCGGACGCTACCTGCTTACGGGAGAGTCTCTTACGCTGCGCGAATTCTATCAGCTGCAGGCCCGGGTCTGCGGCTACCGGCAGCGCTTCGTCACGCTGCCCGCGCCGCTCGTCCGCCTCGCCGGCCGGCTCGGCGACCTCCTCCAGGCCCTGGGCGTCCGGACGATACTCTGCACGCGCAACACCGATCAGCTGCTCGTCGAGGAATGGTATGACTGCTCCCGCGCGGAAAGCGAACTCGGCCTTCCGCACACCCCGGTGGCCGACGCCATCCGGGACTTCTTCGCCTGGCGGATTACAAGGTAAGGCTGTGGTCGATGCAGGCGGGGTATTCCTCGGGGTAATGCGTGACCATGAGGAGGGTCTTGCCGGGAGCGCCGCAGAAGCGGTCCAGCAGGGCCTTGACGTGCCGGCGCTGCGGCTCGTCCAGACCGTGCAGCGGCTCGTCGAGCACGTAGAGCGGCGGATCCTTGACGAAGGCGCGGGCCACCAGGCAGAGCCGCTGCTGCCCGCTGGACAGCCGCAGGAACGGCCTTTCCGCCAGCTCGACGATCCCGAACTCCCCCATCCAGCGCCGCGCGCATTCATACTGTTCCGCCGTCGGATGACGGTATAGTCCTTCCGTATCGAACAGGCCGCTCGTGACGATGTCCAGCGCCGGCGCGTCCACCTGGAAGGCCCGGTGCAGCTCGGGGCTGACGAAGCCGATCCCCCGCTTGATGTCCCAGATGGTCTCCCCGGTGCCGCGCGGACGACCGAACAGTTCGATGTCGCAGGCATAGGCCTGCGGATTGTCGGCGCAGATCAGGCTCAGCAGCGTGCTTTTGCCGCTGCCGTTGGCCCCGGTCAGCGCCCAGTGCTCCCCTTCCCGCACCGTCCAGTCCAGCGAATCCAGGATCACGCGCTCGCCGTAGCGGATGGTCACGCCGCGCATGCGGATCACAGCCGGCGGCAGGACGGCGTCCAGATAGGTTTCCAGCGGCACTTTGTCCCCCGCCTCCCCGTCCTCGACGGGAATCACGTGCGTGATGAAAGACGGAATCTCCGCCACGCGGGACAGGACGAGCACCAGCGTCGTCGTCCCGGCCAGGTCCGCAAACAGACGTGTGAGCGCCTTGCGGGCATACGGATCGAGGCCGATGTAAGGATTGTCGATGACCAGCATCTCCGGGCCGCCCAGCAGCGCCCGGATGAGCTGGAACTTGCGCAACTCGCCCGAAGAGAGCGTGACCAGCGGCTTGTCCAGCACCGGTTCCAGCCCGAACAGGGCGATCAGCGCGTCCAGACGCGCAGACGCTTCCGGACCGGCACTGGCAGCTTCCTTGCGCAGCTGCTCCCCCGCCGTGGGCGGATCGCCCTCGAGCGTGAAGAGGTTCCAGCGCTGCTGCATGAAGAAGTTGCGGTCGCCGTAGCTCCCGTAAGAGTCGCGGAAGGTGATGTATTTCGCGCCGCTGCGGCCCGCCAGGGTGGCCGCCAGCCGGCTTTTGCCGGCGGCGTTGGGGCCCACCAGGGCCACCTGCTCCCCTTTGCGGATTTCCAGCGTACCCATCAGCCGGCGATTTTGTGATAGACGTCGTCGATGACCAGCCCCGCGAGCGTCATCCCGAAGATGGCGGTGATGTGCGCCAGCGAACCGTTGATCTGCGCCTTGTTGAAGAGTTCCGTCTCAGCCGTCCCCACGCCGCCCCGGTTGGGCAGCACCTCCTCGTCATAGACGCAGCGGAACTTATGGCCCGGCCAGGTATGGTTCTGCTTGAACTTCTTGCGCAGGGCGGCGCCCAGCGGGCAGCCGCGCACGTTCCAGAACTCACCCACGCGGATCTGCGTGGGATCGACCTTCAGGGCGGCGCCCATCGCGCAGAAGAACACCGCCGGAGTGCGCGTGGCGCGCAGGATCAGCTCTCCCTTGTCCTTGAGCGAATCGATGGCGTCGATGATGTAGTCGTATTCCTCCATGGCGAACTCCCCGGCCGTCTCGGCCGAAAAGACCTTCTGCAGGGCCGTGACCTCCGCGTCCGGGGCGATCTCCAGCAGGCGCTCGCGCAGCGCCTCCACCTTCACCTGCCCCACCGTGCGCGGCAGGGCCATCAGCTGGCGCCCCACGTTGCTCTCGCTGATCACGTCCGCATCCACGAGCGTGAGGTGACGCACGCCCGAACGGACCAGCCCTTCGGCGCACCAGCTCCCCACGCCACCCACGCCGAAGAGCAGTACGCGCACCTCGCCCAGGCGTGCGAGCACATCCTCGCCCACCAGCAGCGACACGCGGTCCAGGTATGCGTGACTCCGGTCCATGGCAAGGACAAAGATACGGAATTCCGCGGAATAATCCGCCCGTTCTACCAGGTCCCGGACACATACAGGCCAAACTGATTGTAATAGGTACTGGTAAAGTTGTTCGTGCCGAAAATGGCCGCGTACTGCGGAAAACCGGACAGCGGATCGACCCGCTGCACGGAAAAGATGTTGCACCGGCTCGATTCGAAATCCGATATGAGGGAAGCATTCCACGACGTCGCCGAATTATGGCCGGCCACGTAACCGGCCTTGAAGTTCTTGACGGGAACGTTCACGTTCTGATTATTGAGCCAGCAGTCGCTGGTTCCGGACGTCTTCTGGTACATATTACCGGAATACGGGCCCGTGATTTCCTGCTGCCCGAACATCTTCACCATCCAGTGCCTCGCATTGGAATTCACCTTGTCCCCTATGTTTTTCAGGTACTTGGCGCTTTTGAAGGTCGTCAGATAGACTTTCGCATACTCGGAAGAGGAATCCGCCGCCACGAACGCGCACAGCCCCACACGATGATGGATGGTGAACTGCTGCGTCACCGTGAATTCCCGCTGGTCCCAGCGGTTGCGGTAGGTGCCCGTGATCGTCTGCAGGCCATACGGGAAAATCAGGCCGCCCGGAACGCGTTCGCCCGTCGAAGATCTCGCCCGCTGGTTACCCTCCAGATACAGCCAGAGGATGCTCCCGCCTTCTCCGGTGTCGCGAACCTCGACATCATAGTTGATAATGGGCTTGATGACGTCGTTGCTGTTCTGGCAGGTGTAGTCCGTGGATGCGCCCTCGCGCTCCCAGGTCACACTCCGGATGGAGGCGTCCCGGAAGTAGTATTCCAGCCGGACTCCGAACCCGCCCAGGAGACTGTAAGCCGGATCGGAACTCATCAAGGACGGCGTCTCTTCCAGATAACAGACATCGATGGGATACACTTCATTGTTATACTGGGCCTGGTTCAGGTTCGGCCAGCGGCCAGTCGGGTCGTAGTAAGATATCTTCCGAATATACAGTTTCGTGACATAGACGAGGAATTCGCGGACGCCCGCTGTGGCCGGATACAGGTCCGGAAGGGCAGGATTGTATATAGAAAAAGTCCCCAGCCTGGTCCTATAGCTCTTTTCGGAACTCGAATACGAGTACGACCGCTCTTCCAGTTTTCCGGCGCTCACTTCCGTCTTGGAAACGTACATACAGGCGTTCGCGGCATCCAGGCTGATGCACTGCTGCCAGGATGAATCTTCCGTATTGGAAGCGCTCCACACGAACTGCATCTGCAGCAGGGAGCCCGCCAGGGTGCCGTCGAGGCCGGTCAGCGCAGCGCTTCCGTCGTAGGTCCCATACCCGCATCCGGTCGGGATCAGATTGCCGTCGATCGGCAGGTACACATTGCCCGACGGGACCATGAGCTTCGGCTCCGAGATACGCAAAGGCACCTCCATCGAATCGTTCAGGAAGTCCTCCGAGAAGAAGACAATCCTGCCGTCCTTGGAAGCCCATCCGGAATGGCCCGGTTGGAAATAATTTGGATAGAAGGCATATACGTCCAGCGAACCTGTATAGGTTTGCGCAGCATAGGCAGCATTAGACACGTCCAGCAGTACACGGCCCGCACCGTCCACGGCGCAGCCGGGGAAATTCCCGCTCAGGCCGGCCTTCCACTGCACGTTGGCATTCTGCACCGACGACGGACTCGCGCCGCACTTCTCCTGCACGGCGGCATACTTGATGGCGCTTCCGGCGAATCCGGACACGCTCACGGTGCGTTTCTGTCCCAGATAAAAGTCTTCCGTCAGGGATTTCCCGTCGGCCACGCTCAGGGTCAGGTCGTCGTACAATCCGATCTTGAAGCGCGTCGAGACCGTCCCGCCGGGCAGGAGCGCCAGCGTGAACTCCCGCGCGGCCTCCCCCTTGTGGGCGTTGAACAGGGCCTCGTCCGTGACCTCCAGCTTCAACCGACCGCTCGTCTTGTCCCACGAGGCCGTGATGCCGCGTGCGGCCAGCCAGGCGGCGTCTTCCGTGCCGCTCTTCATCAGGTCCCCGTACCACGAGCAGTCCGACAGGTCCGCCGGGATGAAGTTCGGCGAAGCGCTGACGTCCTTGCCCAGCAGCAGATTGGTCGAACCCATGGTTTGCTGGGGGTTCATGTACAAATACATGACGCCGGGACGGCTCTTGCGCACCGCCAGCAGCCGGTTCGCGTTCACGCTGCCGATGTCCGTCGTGAAGCCCGGATCGGCCGTCAGGCAGAACAGACGTCCATCCGACCAGTGGTCCGGCTCGACTTTCCAGTCCGGATCGAAGAGGCTGCCCACCCGGAAGGTCAGGGAGATGGCGTATTCCCGTCCGCGCTCCAGGTCGAAGTTCGAACAGTTGTCGTTCCCGACATAGAAACGGTAGGTTACGTCCCCGCCATAGCCGCCGGCCGCGGGGTCCAGCTGCCCGCAGAACTCCACGTAGGTCAGGTAGGGCTCGACCGCCGACAGGTTGCGCGCAAGCAGCTCGTCCCGGGTCTTCAGGCGGCTGTCGGTATTGCCGGGCAGCAGCGTCCCCTGCATGTTCTCGGGGACATAGAAACTGAAGGTGGTGACGGACGCGTTCGTGGAACTCATATCCGGATCGAAATCGCTCTGTGCCAGCACGTCGGCAGCTTCCTGCGCCTTCTGGGAGCTGTCCGAGAAGGGTTGCAGGCGAGCGTTCGCCTGTCGGAGGTAGAGGCGGGAGTTCACGAAGAACTCCGGATGCGCCCCGCCGCCGTCGAAGGCGGCGTGGTCGATGCGCACCGTCACCTTGCTGAACAGGCGGCGGCAGTGGTCCGAGTCGGGAATGCCCTTGTGCTCGTTGATCCGGGCCAGCGTGTTCACATTCTTCCGGATCAGCGCATACGGAATGCCCTGGTCGGCCACCTCAGCGAAGGTCTCGCGCCGGCAGATGCCGTTCAGGTCGCCGCCGTCCAGGCGATAGACCAGGGACTCCAACCCGGTCTCATCCGCCGGGAATGCGGCGCCCAGCGCCTCCATCAAGTTCAATACGGCGCCGTCCGACTTACGGATGCCGTTCAGGTTGCCCAGGATGTAGAAATCGCAGTCCGCCAGCGGCACGCGCAGGCTCAGCGGGACCTGCGCCTGCGCGGCCAGCTCGGACTGGCTGAAGAAACGGTAGGACTCCAGCTGCCGGGTGGCGCTGCGGAACACCAGAACCAGCGCCCCGGTCCCCTTCGCTTCCACGTCCTTGAGCAGGGAGGCCTTGGTGTCCGACCCCTCCCCCAGGGACGCGGCGATGGTCAGCGGCATGTCCGCCCAGACCGTCTGCCCGATCTGCTGTCCCGCCGTGGTAACGCTCTGCATACCCTCCGGTTCACAACCCGTGAGCGACAGCAGGCACGCCGCGGCGGCCGCCAGGCAGGATAATAAATGATATCTTCTTTTCATTCGTGTCGTCAGATTTCAATGTTCTTGTATTTGTCGTCGCCTTCCCAGTCCGCGACGCTGATCGTGATGCCGGCCGAGGTGAATCCCACCGACACCGTCACGTCGCCCAGATCCTCCTCCGTCCAGTCGTAGCCGAGCGCATCGAACTTCCGGCCCAGGTCGATGACATAGTCCGTGCGTCCCTGCGTCTCGTCGTCCGAATCGGGCAGGTAGATTTCCAGCAGGAGATCGTTCGACTTCTGCCGCGGGATGACGCCGTACCACTCGCCCAGGGCGTTCGGTCCCACGCTGGCGGAATAGGCCCCTTCCAGCGGTTCCAGCGTGTAGATGTTCATCCCCGAGCAACCTGCTTTGATGCGGAAGCGCCAGGGGTAATCGGACGGCGCCGTCCGCGATTCCCCGAAAAGGAACTGCACCAAACAATATTGTTTATGCGGGTCAGCATCAATGACATACTCGTCGGCCTGCACGGAAAAGGTCTCGCCGTAGGCCCACAGCAGCCCGGCCTCCTGCCCCGGGATGACGTGCATCTCATCGTCCGTCATCAGGTAGTTTTCCGCGCCGCTGAAGACGGCGGCCCGGGCAAATTCCCGGGGGCAGGCCTGCAAGTAGCCCCTTCGCAGGATGGACAGGAAGCTGACATCTTCCCGTTCGATGACGTGCGAGGAGGAGAAAGACACCTTGCCCTCGCTCATTCCGAGCCGGACGAATTCGTCCGTCAGGACCGTTACGTAGACCGGACACTCGACGCGGTCCTCCTTGACGCTGCAACCCGGCAGAAGCGCTGCCAAGGCCATCCCCAAGATGGCCAGGGACACTTTATTTCTGATTCCAGCCATGGCTGCGCAGCTAGATTTCCCGGTCGTAGCGGTCCCCGCTCTCCCAGTCGGACACGCTGATGACCGGTGTCACGTCGTCGAAGGTCACCGGATGGTTGGGATCCAGCGAGCCCGGGCGGTGGATGATCAGGTTCACGCGATACTGTTTGTTGGACTGCAGCGGCCCCGTGCCCAACTGGACGGGATAGTAGTACTTCATCCAGCCGGAAGGGTACTTGATCGAAGCTTCCAGCACGAGCAGCGTCGCCCGGGCGCACCAGGCCGCGTCTTCACTGACCGCACAGTTGTTCGGATAGGTGTAGAAGGTGTGCGGTACGGAATAGGTCGCGCCATAGTTCAGGATCTGCCCAGAAAGATCGTCATAGAGCAGGTCCGCCTTGGGCGGGGCCGTCTCGGCGGCGAGCTTGGCGTACCAGTCCTCGGTCGGGAGCGCGGACGGCTCCGAGGTCTCGCCGAAATTGATCCGGCCCGGAACGTTGATCAGGTAGCAGTTCTCCAGGCGGAACATGTCCGCCTTCTGGTAGGCCGGCGAGCTGAAATCGTTCTTCACACTCTCCAGGATGACCGACGCAGCCAGTCTGTGGACGCCGACGCTCACCTCCTCCCTGCCCTCGTGCAGGATGATGGACGGTTCCTGGCTGGTCCCGGAATGCCCGATCATCAGCAGTTTCGTGGCAGAGGAACGCTGCAGTTCGTGCGTCAGTGCCAGGAACTCGGACTTTGTCGCCACGGCCTCCGGACCGGCCGTCCGGTCTTCGGAGTCGTTGATCACGGCCCATACCTCGCGCTGGCCGGTCGAACACTTGACCGTCATACCGCTGTAGGTCCCTTCCGTGACGCCCAGCGGGGCGTCGAATCCGGCGGACGCGGCAATCTCCAGGTTGCCGGCGTCGCCGCCGCTTCCGGCCCGGAAAACGAATATCTGAACGTTCTGGATGGCTTTCTCGTTGGTCACACTCTGCGCGCCCACTTTCGTCCCCGGCGCATCCAGGTTCACTGAAAGCAGGACTTCTCCCGAAGTGGTATCCGGGCCATCGGAATCGATCTTCCCGCAGGAAACGGCCAGCAGGCCGCACAGGGCCAGGCCGAAAAGGAATAAATGTTTGTTTGTCATAATTTTGGCTTGTCTGGTTAAATGGATTCAGTATAAGTTGCTCCGGTGGTCCAGTCGCTGACGCTGACCGTCGCGGTGAGGTCCGCCTTTTCTATCTTTTTGAAAGGATCATCTTCCGTGTTGCCCAGGCCGATGAGCGTCAGGTCCACCTTGTAGTCCTTGTTGCTTTCCAGCTTTTTCTCCAGGACCACGGGATAGTAATACGGGACGTTCCTGATCTGCACGACCACCATCAACACCGTCGCCGTGGGCGAGAAGGGCGAAGTGTGGCCGTTGTTCGGATTGGTCCGGGCGTTCGGGAAGGCATAGAAGAAGCGGTTCGAGAAAGGATGCTGTTCCTTTTGCGTCACATCCTCATTGAGGTCGGCATAGGTCAGGGCCGGCAGCTGTGCAGCGTGGCCGGAGGTCCCGATGACATGGGCCGCCACGTTGTCGTTCGTGGCGTTCTGGTTGTACCAGACGGTCGTGGCGGCGTCTCCCGCCACGTTCTGGTTGCCCGCCACGTTGCACAGGAAGGCGCGCAACACCTTCACGGTCCCGTACGGCGCGGGCAGTTTGTTCGTCACGGAGCACAGCGCCACGCGGGCGACCGGGCGGGACAGCGTCAGCGCCGCCTGCCCCCCGGATCCGGAGGAAACCATCACGTTGCCGGAAGCGGTCATCAGCAAGCCCTCCGTGGTACTGTTGTCCCCCAGCCCGATGGGAACCTGTTCGAGTTCCGTGCGTGTGGCCTTGCCGTTCGCGGCAGAAAGCAGGTTTCCCCGGAAATTGGCCAGGGCATAGACGGTCTTGCTGCCCGTCTTCACGTTCATCACCGCCTTCTTGGCGCCAATTTCCGCCTCCGTACAGGCATGCGACAGGTCCAGCATCCCGTTGGCATCGAAAACATACAGGTTGAGGGTTTTCACCTGCATCTCGGCGGCGGTGGCGCCGATGATGGCCTTGGTCGCCGCGATCCCGTCCAGATCGACGGTCAGGCGTCCAGTCCCTTCGGGAAGCGGCTCCTGCGTGCAGGCGACGGAAGCGAGTAGGATCAATAATAATAAACTTTTGTTTTTCATATTCTTACGTTCGTTTATCAACATTATGGGATAAGGTCTCCCCAATCATCGTCATCCGGTTCTTTGTGGAGATCGTAACGCTTGATGAGGGCGGATATCTCCGGATCCAGGTTGCCCCGGCTGATGAAGCTCCGGTCCTGTCCGCAAGCGTTGAGATAGTACTGGACAGCCGACTGATCGTCGCCCTGTCGGGCGTACAGCAGCGCCAACATGTAGTTCACCTGCGCCGTGCGCGGCATCGGCTCCAGGATTTCCAGGGCGGACAGGTTGCGGTCCAGGGCCACGTACGCGACGGCCGTATTGTAGTCGTGGTATGGGGCCAGGAAAGCCAGCGCCGCCTGGTAGTCGTGATCCCGGATGGCCTGCACGCCCTTCATGTACACGGTGTCGAGTTCCGTCGTGTGGACCGTGTCCTTCACCATGCCCTTGCGGTGCAGCGCGAAGGTAAAGCGCACCGTGCGCAGGCGCGGATAATGCGTGTCCAGCACATGCCGGTACCAGGACTCTCCCTTCATCCGCTTCTCCCGTTCGTCGGGATCGGCGATGGCGGACAGTTCCACGTAACGCGCCTTCTGTACGTCCGTCAGGACGGAATCGGCCGCGACCAGCACGTCCAGTTTCGCCCAGTCCTCCCCGCCCGGGCGGGACAGGAAAGGAATCTCCTTGCGGGCCCGTCCCGTGCCGCGCAGCGTCCCCTCGCTGAGGTCGTCGCCCACGGTGATGAACAGGCCATCCTCCCGCCGCACCGAATCACGCACGTAGCGGATGTACTTCTCGAAGTAGTCCGAGGCCGCCTTGGAACGGCGCAGCGTCAGGGCGTTGTTGGCCGCGACGGAGCCCTCCGGCGATGCGGACGCGGCGATGGTCACGCTGTCCAGTTCGAAGGTCTCGTTGAGCAGCAGGTTGCGCAGGTTCTCCTTGATGAAGGCGATCTCGCGCGCATTCTCGCCCAACTTCTCGTCGATATCGGCCCGCCCGGTCCGGAAATCGATGTTGCAGGCAGTGTTCGCCTCCACGTTCCGGGACACGATGACGGTCTTGTAGCGTTCCGTGCCGTCCACGAAGGCCGAAACCGACGAAATATAGAAGGTCAGCGGTTCGCAGCGCGGCACCGTATAAATCTGCTTGTCCTGTTCGAAGATCTCCCCCGACAGCACCACGTCCACCTTGCGGAGCTTGGGACGGGTGTTGATGGTCTGGACATAGTTGTACAGAAAGGTGCCGTTGTCGTAGCGGATGACCGTGTCCAGCCGGATGCCGTCCGTGACGATGGGCGTCTTGACGTACTTGTTGAACATCTTCTGCCGGTTCGCCTTGCGCCACTCGTTGCGCCGGACCAGGAACTTGTTGGTATAGTGGTCGATGGCCTCGCGTTCCGTGACGCCGAAATAGCTCTCGAACACATCGTCCGAGACGAAGGTCGTGTCGGTCTTGAGGGCGTACACCTGCGGGATGTTGCGCTCGATGAAGATCTCCAGATTGCGCATGTCTACGAACGCGAGCGTGTCGTTGACAATGCGCGAGAGGAACTTCTCATACTGCTGATAGCCGCGCAGTTGCGCCCGCCGGTAGCCGGCGCCGGTAACCACCACGTCATCCAGCCGCAGGCTGTCTTCCAGCACGAACATATCCGGGTGGAGACGCAGCTGCCAGCGGGAATCCTGCATATCCGGCGGCACCAGGACCTGGAACTCCAGGTCGATCTTGCCGTGCCGTTCGGCGATGTTCCGGAAACGGGCGGTCACCATGGCGGCGTCCAGCATCTCGGCCGCCACCATCTCCCCGCTCTGCTCGTCCCGGACGGCCTTCATGATGATCATTTCCCGGCCGTCCAGGTCCGTCACGCGGAGCGTGTCCCGCCGGGGCGCCTTCACGTCGGTGAACTCTGGCAGGTAATCCGCCTGCCGGGGCAGTTGTAACGAAGCCGTCAGCTGCCGCCGGTACACGTCGTTCGCCTTGCGGCGGGTGCCGCAGGCGGACAGCAGCGTGACCGCCAGCAGGAGCAGCAGCCAGCCTTGATACGTTTTGCGTCCCATCAGAAAATGAATTGTAGCGCCACGCGGACCTCGTCCGGCAGGATGAAGGCCTTGGTCCCCTCGCCCGTCCGCTGTCCGCAATACGGACAGGCGTACGTGACATAGCGGGTCATTCCGCCCCAGCC
This sequence comes from Bacteroidales bacterium, assembly GCA_017960585.1. Classification (GTDB taxonomy): domain Bacteria; phylum Bacteroidota; class Bacteroidia; order Bacteroidales; family UBA932; genus Cryptobacteroides. The sequence goes on along the minus strand of JAGCYX010000012.1, from coordinate 15,810 downwards.
GAACAGGCCGAAGTCCACATTCAACCAATGATTTACGTGCACGGCATAGCCGCCGCCCAGCGAGAGCCCCACGGCGTCCCCTTCTTCCGTTTCCGGACCGAGCAGACCGCCGCGGTTGTACTCCTGATACTGGAGTTTCCCGCCGGCCCACCAGCCGGAATAGGTGTACCAGGGCCACCAGCGTCCACCTACATAGAAGGTCTTCTGCCGCGCCTGGAACTGCGTATCCTGGCGGTGCCGCCACGTCCAGTTGTTGTACCGCATCCCCGCGGAAAGCGTCCAGTTCCGGTGCACGGAATACTGCGCTTCCGCGTTGAGCGTGCCCAGGAAGATGTAGTCGGCCAGGTTCTGCGTCACCGCGAGGCGGGCCCGGTGTTCCAGCTCCGCCGGATAATAGATCTCAGCATCCGGCAGCGTCTGCGCCCGCAGGGACGCGGTGCCCAGCCAGCAAAGGGCGGCCAGCGTAGCCAGCAAAGGAGGAAGGGACCGGACCACAGGAGTGAGGCTTTCGCCGACCCGGTCCCGTTCTCCCCGGATTCTGTTCCTACATCTCATAGGACATCAGTGAAGGATCCTCGATGATCTTGATCTGGCTGGCCACGATGTCCGTGCTGGTGCGGTCGACGCCGTCCACCCCGGTGTAGTTCTGGTAGCGGATGCGGCCCAGGACATGCAGTTTCGTCCCCTTCCCGATTTTATCCAGGGACTGGATGTTCCGTCCCTCCCAGGCGATGACGTTGTGCCAGCTCGTGTCGATCACCGCCACGCCTTCACGGTCTTTGTAAGCATAATTGGTGGCCAGGCCGATCCGGGCCATCCGGCTCTCGTCAAAGGTCTGCATCCGGACATTGCCCACGATGCCTTTGAGCTCTACTTTGTTCAATTGTTCCATTTCAGTTTTTCATTAAAGGGTTTTGCGGGAGTGCGGCCGCGCGGTCCGTTTCCCATTTGCAAAGGAACAATGCTTTCCGGACAGAAAAATCCCTCCCGGAGCCGGGAGGGGCAGATATATACGAATCTTTCCCGTTTCGCCTGTTTTTTAAGCAGCCGGCTAGGGAGAATGTATGCGGTTTTTTACACTGTAAGTTTTATTTTACGCCCGTAAAATTTATCAGTATCTGTAAAATTCGTGAATACCCCCGGCACGAATTTTACAAACCCTTGGAGATGTCACTTCGGCGCCCCATCTTTGAAAAAAACGATAACCATGCCCTACAAGATTTACAACGAAGAAGAGGGAACCTGCCTGCAATGCGGCACGACCATCCGCGGCCGCAGGGACAAACAATTCTGCAGCCTGAGCTGCAAAAACGCCTTCCACAACGGTGTCCTGATGACCAAGCGCCAGCAACGGGCTAAAATAGTAGCAACGCTCACAGGCAATTATCATATCCTGGAAGCGTTGCTGAAAGAAGGTAAGACGGGGGCCGGACTCGACGAGCTGTTCGAGCTGGGGTTCGACCCCGCCTATGTCACGGAGCATCGGCGCGGGAAGTTCCGGCATGACGAATACGCGTGCTTCGACATCTGGTATTTCCGCACCGATACGCGGATCTTTAACGTGCGAAGGATAGTTTCCGTCCCACGTTGATCTGGCCCATTTCGAGGCCCCACTTGCCGTCGGTGATGATGGGAACCTCCTTGCCGCGGGCGTTCTTCACATAGAGGAAATCGTCCACGAAGGTGTGCGTGTGGCCGCCGATCACCAGGTCCACCCAACGGGTCTCGGGGATGATGAGCTGGTCCACGTCGTAGCCGGCGTGCGACAGGAGGATGATCATGTCGCACTTCTCCGTGTCGTGCAGGTAGTCCGCCCAGCGGTTGGTCACCTCGACGTTGTCGAGCTGCTGCATGCGGGACGCGACGGTCTTGGTCACGGCCGTGGAGATGTCGGACTCCAGGCCGATGACGCCGATCTTCATGCCGGCGCGCTCAAGGATGGCGTAGGGCTTGACGTACTCGCCCAGCTCGAACGGGGACAGGTCCAGGTTGGCGCAGACGACCTTCGTGACCGGGTTGAGCGTCTTGAGGCGCTCGGTCAGGGCCTCGATGTCGTTGTCGAACTCGTGGTTGCCCAGGGTGACGCAGTCGTAGGCGAAGTCATTGATGATCTTCGGCTCCAGGCTGCCCTGCAGTTCGGTGAAATACGGGGAACCCTGGCTGAAGTCGCCGGCGTGCAGGAGCAGCACCTTGTCGGCGCCGTAAACGGTGCGGATGGAGTCCACGAACGCGGCGCGCTCGATGACACCGCCCACGCCGTCGTCAGGACCGCCGCGCAGGGGCTCGAAGTGGCTGTGGGTGTCGTTGGTATGCAGGATGACCAGCTTCGGCTGCTGGCTGCAGGCGCAGAGGGCCGCCAGGGCCGCTGCGAGAATTACAAGAGACTTTTTCATACTTAATCCTCCTCCCATTCATCAAATTTCAGACGTCCGTCGGTGAAGTACTCGACCGGCTTGCCGGCGGCCTGCAGGCTGCGGACATACGGCAGCACGGCGTCGATGACGGTGCAGTCCGACATGATCATTTCCTTGGCGTTCTTGCCGACGGTCAGGCCGTCGCCGCCGTCAATCAGGAAGTCCACCGTGGCCACGCCATAGACCTTCTTGGGATCGATGGGCTTGCCGCCCACGAGCAGGGTGTCGATGTGATGCTGGGTCACGACCATCTTTGTGCCGCCCAGCACGAACGGGCGGGACGCGGCGATGGTCTCGAAGACCGCCTGCAGGTCGGAGCCCTGCAGAGCCACATAGGTAAGACGGTTCTTGAACGGGAACATGGAGATGAAGTCATCCAGCAGCAGGTCGCCCTGCGGCAGGGCCACGCGGATGCCGCCGAAGTTGAGGATACCCACGTCCACCTTGCGTTTGGTCAGCTTGGCCACGTCCACCATCATCCGGTCCACCCACCAGTTGGAGAGCTCGCTCTCCGGGGCGGCGGCGGCCATATCGCGGGTCGCGTAGCCAACAACTTCCTTGAGGTGGCGCATCTGCGGCTGCACGGCGATCATATCGGCCGCCGTGGCATAGACCATGCTTCCCGCAGGATAGCAAGTGCCGTTGGGGGCGGTATAGTTGAGACTGTCCACGACGCCGAGCGCGGCGTCCACATTATCTGCACTGGGGGCGGTCACGCCGGTACGGTGGCCGTCCATCCGGTACTTCTCCCACGTATAGGTATACTCGCAGGAGCAGGCCAGCAGCACCACGGCTGCCAGCGCCATTACTTTTGTTTTAGCCATTTCCATAAGTCTTTCCAAGTTGATTTCTTTCCAAACATCAGGATGCCGACCCGGTAGATCTTGGCCGACGCCCAGGCGCAGAGCACGAAGGTGGCGACCAGCAGGCCGATGGAGAGTGCAATCTCCCAGCCCGGAACGCCGAACGGCAGGCGCGAGATCATCACGATCGGCGATGTGAACGGGATGATGGAGCCCCAGAAGGCGATCGAGCTGTCCGGAGCCCGGAAGGCATAGAGCGCAATCATATAGGCCAGCATCAGCGGGATGGTCAGCGGCAGCTGCAGCTGCTGCGTGTCGCCCTCGTTCTCGACGGCCGAGCCGATGGCCGCAAAGAGCGACGCATAGAGCAGGTAGCCGAAGATGAAATATACGAAGAACAGGCCGATGATCTGGCCGACCGGGAGGTTGCGCAGGGTGCCGACCACCGTACCGAGCTCGCTTTCGTCCGTGAGCTGGGCGGTCATCTCCTCCATCTGTCCGGCATCCACGCCCATCGTACCCACGAGTTCCGTCGGATTGGAGCCGGCCAGCTTGTCCAGCCCGAACACGGCGCTGCCGATGCTGATGATGGTCAGGGACAGCACGATCCAAAGCAGGAACTGCGTCAGGGCCACGAGGGCCACGCCGATGATCTTGCCGAACATCAGTTCGGTGGACTTGACGGAGCTGACGAGCACCTCCACCACGCGGCTGGACTTCTCTTCGATCACGGAGCTCATCACCATGCTGCCGAAAAGCGTCACGAAGATGAACAGGAAGATACCGAGCACCATCGACACGATGCTGTACACGCCCGCTTCGGAGATCTTCTCCTCGCCGTCTTCGCCGAGGGTATAGGAATGCAGATGTACGTTGGCCTTGACATCCTTGAGGATCTGCTCCAGGCCCTCGATATTATAGGAGGCGATGCGGTAGTCCTCCACGGCGCGGTTGATGCGCGAGTTGATGTTGTCGGTCAGCTCCATGCCGAAGGGCTTCGAGGAATACAGGTCGGCGGCGACCGTCTTCTCCTCGGTGTTCAGCGCACCCACGGAGAGCACGCCGTCATAGCCGAGCGCGCCCAGGTTGGCCTTCACGCTGTCCAGAGGCATCCCGGAGACGTCCACATAGTGAATGGTCTCCGTGTCCTCCATATACGGCAGGACGATGCCGGAGGCGTCCGCCACGGCTATGGTCTTGGTCTTTTCCTTGGTGTTCATCAGCGCCACCATCACGCCGATGGTCAGGCCGGCCACCAGGATGGGGACGAGGAGCGTCGTCCAGATAAAGCTCTTTTTCTTGACCTTGTTGAGGTACTCGCGGCTGATGACAATGCCTATCGTTCTCAGATTCATAGCCTATTCCTCCCCTTCCGTTACAAGTTTGATGAAAATGTCGTTCATACGCGGCATCAGCTCCTTGTAGGAGTTGATCTGCACGCCGTCCTTCTCCAGGTAGGAACGGAGCGTCGAGGCGCCGTCCGTCTCGCGCGGGAGCACCTCCGTATGGCGGCCGTCGGCGTCGGTCCAGACCAGCTCGACGTTGTTGTTGCCGTACTTGCGGCGGATCTCCTCCACGCCGCCGGTGATCACCAGGCGGGACTTGTTGATAAGGGCGATGCTGTCGCAGAGCTCCTCCACGGACTCCATATTGTGCGTGGACAGGATGATGGTCGCGCCTTCTTCCTTGAGGCGCAGGATCTCCTGGCGGATGACCTCGGCGTTCACCGGATCGAAGCCGGAGAAAGGCTCGTCCAGGATCATCAGCGAGGGTTTGTGGACCACCGTGGTGATGAACTGGAGCTTCTGGGCCATACCCTTGGAGAGTTCCTCCACCTTCTTGTCCCACCAGCTCTGGATGCCGAAGCGGACGAACCACTCCTTCAGGGCCTGACGGGCTTCGGCGGCGGACATTCCCTTCAGCTGCGCCAGGTACATGGCCTGGTCGCCGACCTTCATCTTGCGGTACAGGCCGCGCTCTTCAGGCATATAGCCGATGCGCGCCACATCCGCCTGGGTGATGGGGCGGCCGTTGAAGAGAATCTCTCCTTCGTTGGGAATCGTGATGCGGTTGATGATGCGGATCAGGGTCGTCTTGCCGGCGCCGTTCGGGCCGAGCAAGCCGAAGATCTGACCCTCGGGAATCTCGAGGCTGACGTGGTCGAGAGCCACCTTCTCCCCGAAATTCTTGCAGACGTTCTTACATTCTATAATTGCCATAATACACTATGAAATAACCTTATTTTGCGGCCATCACGACCACGGAGCACGGCGGCAGGGTCACCTCCAGGCCGGCCTTGGTGAGCTTGTAGTCCTTGAAGGCGACGGGCTTCACGACGTCAGCGCTGCCGAAGTCGTTGTAGTCGTGCACGTCCTTGGAAGTCAGCACGCGGGCGGAGCGGATGTTCTTCACACCGGCCTCGTCGAAGGTCACGAGCACCTTCTTCGCCTTCTTCAGGTCCGTATTGACCAGCGAGATGTGCATCTCGCCGTCCTTGCGGGACACGGTGGCGTCCACCACGGGAACAGCGCACTCGCGCTCGGTCTTCACGTGGTCCGTGAGCACGTCGGAATCGATGAACTCGGCGTCCTGGTGGACGTTGTACATCTCGAAGACGTGGTAGGTCGGGGTGAGGACCATCTCGGTCTCGTTGGTCAGGATCATCGACTGCAGCACGTTGACAACCTGGGCGATGTTGGCCATCTTCAGGCGGCGGGTGTACTTGTGGAAGATGTCGAAGTTGAGGGCGGCCACGATGGCGTCACGCATCGTGCTCTGCTGATAGAGGTGGCCCGGGTTGGTGCCCGGCTCCACGTCGAACCAGGTGCCCCACTCGTCGAGCAGCAGCTCCACGCGGCCGGACGGATCCAGCTCGTCCATGATCTCGATATGCTTCTTCAGCACGGGCTCGACCTCGATGGTCTTGGAGAGGGTCCACCAGTAGTCCTTGTCGGAGAACTGGGTCGCGGAGCCCTTGCTGCCGGTCCAGCCCTTGCAGGTATAGTAGTGCAGGGAGATGCCGGCCATGCCCTTGCCCTCGAGATTCTTCATCAACACGCGGGTCCAGTTGTAGTCGTAGTCGGAAGCGCCGCTGGCGATCTTGTACAGGCGGTTGTCGCCCTGGTCGCGCAGGTAGGTGCCGTAGCGGCGGAAGAGGTCGCTGTAGTACTCCGGCGTCATGTTGCCGCCGCAGCCCCAGGCCTCGTTGCCGATGCCGAAATATTTGACCTTCCAGGGCTTCTCACGGCCGTTGGCGCGACGCAGGTCGGCCATCGGGGTCTTGGCGTCGGAGGTCATGTATTCCACCCATTTCGCCATCTCCTCGACGCTGCCGCTGCCCACGTTGCCGCTGATGTACGGCTCGATGCCCAGCATCTCGCAGAGGTTCAGGAACTCGTGCGTGCCGAAGCTGTTGTCCTCGAGGGTGCCGCCCCAGTTGTTGTTCGTCAGGTAGCCGCGCTTCTCCTGCGGGCCGATGCCGTCCATCCAGTGGTAGTCGTCGGCGAAGCAGCCGCCCGGCCAGCGCATCACGGGGACCTTCAGCGTCTTGAGCGCGTCGAAGACATCCTTGCGGTAGCCCTCCACGTTGGGCACGGAGGAATCCTTGCCCACCCAGAGACCGCCGTAGATGCAGCGGCCGAGGTGCTCGGAGAATTGGCCATAGAGTTCGGCCGGAATGGTCTGGCCGGTGCCGGCGTCGTGTACGCGGACGAAGGCATCCTGCGCAAGGAGGGATGCCGAAGCGAGCAGGCAGAGACCTGCAAGCAGGGTGATCATTTTCTTCATATAATCAAGAATTGTGGTTGCATTAGGACAAATGTACGAAGAAAATGCGTAAATTTGTGGAGATATGGCCAAGAATTCCGTCAATATCGACGCGCAGTGCGCGAAAATCCTCTCGGACGTGCGCGAAGGTCGCTTCAGCCCCCTCTACCTGCTGATGGGAGACGAGCCCTATTACCCGGAACTCGTCTGCGACGCCATCGTGCAGCACTGCATCCCGGAGGAGGAGAAGGACTTCAACGAGACCATCTGCTACGGCGGCGAAGTCACGGCCGCGCAGGTGGTCACGGCCGCCCGGCGCTTCCCGATGATGGCCGAGCGCCAGCTCGTGGTCGTCAAGGAAGCCCAGCAGATGAAGGGCATCGAGGAACTGGCCTTCTACTGCGCCGAGCCGCTGGACAGCACCGTCCTGGTGGTCCTGCTGCACGGCGCGTCCGTGGACAAGCGCAAGGCCTTCTACAAAGCCGCCCAGAAGGTGGGCGTGGTGGTCGATTCCCCCGCCCTCCGGGACTATGAGATTCCCAACTGGATTCTCTCCTACTACGCCTCGCGCGGCCTGCAGATCGACCCGCAGGCGGCCGCCCTGCTCGCCGAGTCCGTGGGCACGGACCTGTCCACCATCGTCGTGGAGACGGACAAGCTCACCAAGGCCCTGCCCGAAGGGGCGAAGCGCGTGAGCGTGGAGGACATCGAGCGCAACGTCGGCATCTCCCGGCAGTTCAGCATCTTCGAGCTCACCAAGGAGCTCTCCTACAAGCACGGCACCAAGGCGCTCAAGATCGCCGCACACCTCGGCAACAGCGCCAAGTTCGCCCTGCCGATGGCCGTCAGCGCCCTCTACACGCATTTCAGCCGCATCCTCCGATACGGCGCGCTGCTGGAACGGGGCGGCTACCCCTCGCCCGAAGACAAGGCGCGCGCCCTGGCGGGCGTGAATCCCTATTTCTACAAGGAATACGACACCGCCGTGCGAAACTACCCCGTCCGCAAGGCCATGGCCGCCATCTCCCTGCTCTGCGACTACGACTACCTCGGCAAGGGCGGCGACGGCACCACTTTAACGAGTGACGGTGAACTCCTTTCGGAACTCACCGCCAAATTGCTGAATCTCTAAAAGCCTATTTCATGCCGGCCCAGGTCCCGGTAATTGACGCGCACTGGGAATAGCAACCCGCACAGCCGTAAACCTTATACTGGCTCGAACCATTGGCTTGGAAGATGTCCACGCCGCGATTGGCCGTGCTCCAGCCGCCGGAAGTCACGATGCTCATGTACGTGACCTTGCCGCCTTCCTGGGCGGACTCTTTGACGCCGTTGGACGTCATCGTCATCTCCACGGTATAAGGATAATCCGGAGCATACGCGTTGGAAGGCTTGGCACCCTTCAGCAGCGCCGCGGAGATAAAACGCTCGATATAACCGTCATTGCCCGTCGTGGTGGAAGGAATGACCTTGCCCTTCACGCCGGTGATCATATCAGAGGCCGCCCCGCTGGTGCAGAGCAGCTTGATGCACTTCTCTCCGGTGGTGGTGTTGCGGGCATAGATTTCCATCGCCATCGGGATCATCGCGGCCGTGCCGGCGATGCTCTTGCCGAGCAGGTTGTTGTAGACCGCCTCGAACTCCGTGTACCCGGACGGGATGTTGGAGAAGGTGACGGTAGCCGTGGGTCGGTTGAACTCTTTTGAATTCACATCAATATCCTCGACGATCGTATAGGTATGGTCGTCGCCGTAGGTCAAGGTATTGCCATTCACCTTGACGTCGCGCTGCGTCTCGTTGACCAGGTTGGCCCACTTGTCCGTATAGGTCCCGCCGATAATCTTGGAGGCGTCATCCGCCAGCTGAAGTATCTGGTCCAGATACTCGCAGCCGCTCAGCGAAAGCATCGCAGCGACGGCGGTCACACCCAGGAAGAAACGTTTCATGCTATTATCAGATTAAGAAGTTACAAATCATTCGAGTCCGGGCCAGGTGCCGCGGATGTTCTTGCACTGCACGTAGCAGGACGGGCAGTTGAAGACCTTGTAGTATGTGTCGTCGTAGGCCTGGAAGATATCCACGCCGCGCTGGAAGGTGTCCCAGCCCTGGGCCAGGATGTAGATGTAGGTCACTTCGCCGCCGGTCAGCGGAGCGTCCTTGACGCCGTTCGGCGACATGGTCATCTCCACGGTGTACGGGCGGTCCGGGGTGTAGGCGTTGGTATTGACGGCGCCCTTGAGCAGGGCAGCGGCCATATAACGCTGGATGTAGGAATCATTCTCCGGAGCGTACTGCGAGGGCACCAGCTTGGTCTTGAGGATGCGGACGATGCCGCTCACGGTGGCGTCGCTGTTGCACAGCAGGTTCAGGCAGCGCTCACCCACCGCTGCGTCGCGGGCGTACAGCTCGATGGCCATCGGGATCATCGCGGCGGTGCCGGCGATGCTCTTGCCGAGCAGGCCCTTGTAGACCGCCTCGAACTCCGCATAATTCGCAGGGACGTTGGTGAAGGTCACGGAAGCCGTCGGGGTCTTGTACTCGCGCGTGTTGACGTCGATGTCAGACACGATGGTGTACGTGTGGCTGCCGTAGGTCAGGGTGTTGCCGTTCACAACCGCATTCTGGGCGGTCTCGACCGCGCTGAGCGTACCGCCGCCGAGCATATCGCCCAGGCTCTCGACTACATCCGCACCGTCTTCGCCTGCCAGAAACTTGGCAACAAAATCACATCCGGTCAGGGACACCGTCGCCAGGCTTGCGGCAACGGCCAGAGAAAACATTTTCAGTCCTTTCATCGCAGTAATAATTCTACTATCCAACTTGCAAATATACTACATAATTCCGCGATTATCAATAATCCGGGCCAAAAAAGGGCCGCCCGCGGGCGGCCCTGGATGGGATGGAGAACGTTAGTTCTCGAATTTCTTTTCCTTGACGCGGGTGAGTTTCTCCTTCATGGCGTCTACGGCTTCCGTAATCGCGTTTTCGAAGGTGTCTGCCTCCCGCTCGATGATGAGCTCCTCGCCAGGAACATGGATCTGGATCTTGGCGAGTTTGCCCTGTTTGAGATGGTCTTCGAGCGCTACCTCGATCTCTTCGGCCAGGTCCTCGCAGAAACGGGACAGGCGCGAGACTTTCTTCTCCACGAAGGCGGTGAGCTGCTCACCGGCTTCGAACTTGAGGGCTTTGAACTTAATCTCCATGGTTACCATCAGTTTTTGCCCGTGGATGGGCGGATTTATAAACAGTTTGCAGCCGCTCGATGGAATTGTGCGTGTAGACCTGCGTCGCCGCCAGGGAGCTGTGGCCCAGCAATTCCTTGATGGAATTGAGGTCCGTGCCCCCGTCCAGCAGCTCCGTCGCCAGCGTGTGCCGGAGCACGTGCGGGGACTTCCTGCCGGTGATGCCGTCCACGGATCCCAGCGCCGCCTTGACCGCCCGGTCCACGTAGACCGGATACAGACGGACGCCCCCAGGAGTCTGCAGGAGTGGGGCTCCGTCAGATCTGTCCGCGCATTTCAAAGAGTCAACCGATTGTAAATATAGCAAAATTTCATCACAAAGCGAAGGCGTCAGCGGAATTTCGCGCATTTTATCCCCTTTTCCGCGCACGCGCAGCACCCGGCGGGCATAGTCGACCGAATCCCGATTCAGCGAGATCAGCTCGCTCCGGCGTATCCCCGTCCCGTACAGCAGCCCCAGGATCATCCGCTCCAGCTGGTCCTCGTACTTCCCGTACTCCAGCACCCCCTTCGTCCGCTCGAAATACTCCTGCATCGAATCCTCCCGGTAGAACACCGGCAGGCGCTTCTCCTGCTTCGGACGGCTCACCAACCGCACCGGATTGCTCTCCAGCACCCCCTGCTTCATCAGATACTTGCAGAACCCGCTCAGCACGCTCAGATGAAGATTCACCGTCTTCGCACTCTCCTTCTTCTCGTCCATCAAGTACACCTCATACGCCCGAACCGTCTGAACATTAATTAATTCCGCGACGTCAGCGACTGCCTCCGGAAACCGTAGCCACCCTCGGCTCCGTAAGAGGGAGGGGTCCAACGACGAAGGCGTTGGGAGGGGTCCTGCGCAGCAGGACGTTTCCGGAGGCAGGTCGCTGCGACGCGTGTATATACAGAAGGATTCCAGGACGTCACGATAGATTTCAATGGTCCGGGGCGAATAGCGGCGGACGGAGGCGAGATAAGTCAGGTAACGCTCGATCATACTTCACGCAGCCCAAGCTCGGAAGCGTGCTGCCGCATGAAGGCATCCGCCTCCTCGAAATTATTCCCGATCACCCCGTCCAGAATCGCCTCCTTGACCATTTCCTTCAGGACACCGATCTCCCGGCACGGCGGAATCCCGTACACCTGCATCACATACTCCCCGTCGATCGGATTCTTGAAATTGCGGATCGCGTCCTTCGCCTCCACCTCCACCAGCTTCCGCTTCACCAGCTCGAAATTCGCCCGGATGCGCGCCACCTTCGCCTCGTTCTTGGAGGTGATGTCAGCGTTGCAAAGGATCATCAGATCGTCGACATCGTCGCCCGCATCGAACAGCAGGCGGCGCACGGCACTGTCCGTGACCTCGTCGTCCACCAGCGCAATCGGCCGCAGATGCAGCCGCACCAGCTTCTGTACATACTTCATCTCGTCCATCGACAGCCGCAACCGGTCGAAGATCTTCGGCACCATGCGGGCCCCCACCACCTCGTGGCCGTGGAAGGTCCAGCCCACCGCCGGATCGTAGCGCTTGCTGGCCGGCTTGCCGATATCGTGCAGCAGCGCCGCCCAACGAAGCCAAAGATTATCAGATACTTGCGCAACGTTAGTAAGAACAGCGAGCGAATGCGCAAAGTTATCTTTGTGCCCGCGGCCGTCCACCGTCTCCACCCCCTTCAGGGCGAGCAGCTCCGGCAGCACGTAGCCCAGCAGCCCCGCCTCGTCCATCAGCCGGAAAGCCATGGCCGGATCGTCCGCCGCCAGCATCTTGTTCAGTTCCTCCGCGATGCGTTCGCACGAAAGAATCTTCAGGCGGTCCGCCATCCGGCGCATCGACGCCATCGACTCGGGAACGATGGTGAAAGGATGCTCCGGCGTGGAGAGCTTGGTCGCGAAACGCACCGCCCGCAGCATCCGCAGCGGATCGTCGGAATAGGTCGTGTCTGGGTCGAGCGGCGTGCGGATGATGCCGGCGTCCAGGTCGCGGATGCCCCCGAAGGGATCCACCAGCGCCCCGAAATCCTCCGGCTGCAGCGAGAACGCCATCGCGTTGATGGTGAAATCACGCCGCTGCTGGTCATCCTCGAGCGTGCCGTTCTCCACGATGGGCTTGCGCGACTCGCGGCGGTACGACTCCTTACGCGCCCCCACGAACTCCACCTCGTCACCGCGGAAATGTAGCATCGCCGTCCCGAAATTCTTGAAATAATTCACGCGCTGATGCGTCTGCTCCCCAACGGCCCGCGCGAAATCGATGCCGCTCCCCTCCACCACGATGTCGATGTCGGAGCGCGGCCGGCCCAGGAAGCAGTCGCGCACGAAGCCGCCGATCACGAAGGCACGCACCCCCCGCTCGGCAGCGATCTCACTGACGATGCGGAAGATAGGTCGATCCAGGAACTGGGCGGTTATCGTGGACATAGCATTTCTTCATAGCCGGGGATGCGGTCCGTCGGAACGAAGCGCTCCCCTTCCAGCCGGTAAAGATACGTCAAATTTCCGTTAGTCAGGAACAGCCAGCGCACGCCGAGCACGGAATTGTAGCGCATCGCCTGCTCCACGACCCGCGCATCCAGCGCCACGTCGGGGCGCTTGCACTCCACCACCCCCAGCGGGACGGCGTTGCGGTCGTAGATCACGATGTCCGCCCGCCAGGGCTTGGCGCCGAACTTGAAACCCACCTCGCTCATCATCAGATGCTCCGGCACGCCGAACGTGTCCCGGAGTTGCCCGATAAACCACTGCCGCACCCGTTCCTCGGGTGTGGCAGTGACTTCTCGTTTGCGGAGCGGGTCCCAGATCTGCTCCATTGCAAATTATTTCTTGCAGCGCACGGCGGCTTCCTCGATGGGGAAAGCTGCCTTGTAGTTGGCCAGGTAGGCCTCGAATCCTGCGACGTCATCCGGATCGGGCGCGATCTCCGTGCCGGTATTGCCGGCGAACACGCACATATCCAGGTAATCGGGCAGTTTCATGCCGTTCCGGCTCACGAGGTAGGAAGCCAGCAGGGCGATGCCCCAGGCGCCGCCTTCGCCGGCCGTCTCCATCACGGAAATCGGCGTGTTCAGGGCGGCGGCCAGGAAACGCTGTCCCACCACCGGGGTCTTGAACAGGCCGCCGTGGCCCGTGATGCGGTCCACCTTCACCTGCTCCTCGCGGAAGAGCACGTCGTTGCCGATCTTCAGCACCGCGATGGAGCCGTACAGCTGCGCGCGGAAGAAGTTGGCCAGGGAGAAGTTGTCGTTGGCGCTGCGGACGAACAACGGACGTCCCTCGGTGAAGCCGGTGACCGGCTCTCCGGAAACGTAGTTGAAGGCCACGAGGCCGCCGCAGTCCGGATCCCCCTGGAGGGCATGGGTGTACAACTTGACATAGATGTCGTGATTGTCTTCCATCGGGCCCAGCAACTCCTGATACTCGCGGATCATATTCACCCAGGCGTTCAGTTCCGACGTGCAGTTGTTGCAGTGGACCATCGCCACGAGGTTGCCGTCCGGCGTGGTGACGATGTCGATCATCTCGTTCGGCTTGGACAGTTCCTTCTCCAGGACGATCATCGAGAAGGAGGAAGTGCCCGCGGAAACGTTGCCCGTGCGGGGACGGACGGCGTTGGTCGCGACCATACCGGTCCCGGCGTCGCCTTCCGGCGGACACAGCGGGACGCCGGCCTGCAGGTGGCCCGAGACGTCCAGACGCTTGGCGCCCGTCTCGGTCAGACGGCCGGCGGACTCGCCGGCGCTCAGCACCTTCGGCAGGATGTCACGAAGCTTCCAGGGATAGCCCTTCGGAGCCACGAGCTTCTCGAACTTCTCGATCATGTCCATGCGGTAGTTCCCGGTCGTGGGATCCACGGGCAGCATGCCCGAGGCGTCACCCACGCCCAGCACCTTCTCGCCGGTCAGTTTCCAGTGGATGTAGCCGGCCAGGGTGGTCAGGTAACCGATATCCTGCACGTGCGGCTCATTGTTGAGGATGGCCTGGTAGAGGTGCGAGATGCTCCAGCGGAGCGGGATGTTATAGACGAAGAGCTTGGAGAGCTCCGCCGCGGCGGGACCGGTGTTGGTGTTGCGCCAGGTGCGGAACGGGGTCAGCAGGTGGCCTTCCTTGTTGAAAGGCATATAGCCGTGCATCATCGCGCTGATGCCGATGGCGGCGAGGTGTTCGATCTCCACGCCGTAGCGCTTGCGCACGTCGGTGCGCATGTCGGAATAGCACTGCTGCAGGCCGAACCAGATGACCTCCTTGCTGTAGGTCCACAGGCCGTCCACGAGCTGGTTCTCCCACTCGTAGCTGCCCTGGGCGATGGGGACGTTAAGTTCGTTCACCAGCACCGCCTTGACGCGGGTGGAGCCGAATTCGATACCCAGGACGGCCTTGCCGGACTGGATGGTTTGTTTGGCGTCCATAACCTACTTGAGGGCCTTGTTGAGCATGTAGTACACCTCGTTCATCCGGAGCTCCTTCTTGAACTCGGGGATGGTGGTGTTCTTGTTGATGTGGACGAACTCGATGCCGGTCATCTCGGCGAAGTCATCCCAGTAGTCGGCCGTGATGTCGTAGCTGAAGGCGGAGTGGTGCGTGCCGCCGGCCAGGATCCAGGCGCCGGCGCCCACCTCGAAGGTCGGCTGCGGGACCCAGAGGGCCGAGGCGACGGGGAGCTTGGGCATCGGCTTGGGCTCGATGCACTCCACGTCCTGCGCGATCAGGCGGAAACGGTTGCCGAGGTCCACCACGGTGGCCTTGATGCCGGGGCCGGTCTTGGAAGTGAAGACCAGGCGGGCGGTGGGCTGCTTGCGGATGCCGATGCCGAGGAAGTGGACCTCCAGCTTCGGCTTGTCGCTCGCGATCATCGGGCAGATTTCGAGCATATGGCTCTGCAGGCAGGAGCTCTTGTCGCCTGCGAAATTGAGGGTGTAGTCCTCGAGGAAGGAGCAGCCCGTCGGCAGGCCCTGTGACATAACCCAGAGGGTGCGGTACAGGCAGGCGGTCTTCCAGTCGCCCTCGGCGCCGAAGCCGTAGCCTTCCTCCATCAGGCGCTGCGAAGCGAGGCCCGGGATCTGGTCGAAACCGCAGAAGTCCGGAGCGTCCACGTCGGCGTCGCCGAGGTCGTCGAAGTTGGTGGTGAAGGCCGTGGCGCCCTCGTCCTTCAGGACGCGGCGCAGGGCGATCTCCGCCTTGGCGCTGTTGCGCACCTTCTCCCAGTACACCTGCTCGCCCGTCTCGTCGATCTTGACGGTGTAGAGCTTCTTGTACTCCTCCACGAGCGCATCCGTCTCGGCGTCGGTGACCTTCTTATAATACTCCATCAGGCTGGACACCGGGTAGTAGTCCACGTGGTAGCCGAGACGCTGCTCGAACTCCACGCGGTCACCGTCGGTCACGGCCACGTTGTTCATATTCATGCCGAACATCAGGCAGCGGACGTTCTTCGCATCCGCCACGCCGGCGGCCACGCGGGCCCAGACGGCGATCTGCTTCTGCGCGGCTTCGTCCTTCCAGTACCCGACCACGACCTTGCGCTGCACGCGCATGCGGGTGCAGATGTGGCCGTACTCGATGTCGCCGTGGGCGCTCTGGTTCAGGTTCATGAAGTCCATGTCGATCTTG
>JAGCYX010000002.1 GCA_017960585.1 Bacteroidales bacterium | reverse complement strand
GTCTCTGCAGCAACCTCTCTATCGTAAATCGTTGCTCTCTTGTCAGATGCTTGTATCCCATCCTCTGTCGCTTTTTCTAGTTATGACAGTAAAGTTATACTATCAAGCTTCAAAGCGTTGCACTTCAGAATAGAATCCAGCCTTGGTTTCCCTTCTCAAATAAGCGACAGCCCGATACTTAAGTACGTGCTCAGCGAGCCAGACGCTTACGCTTTCAGCGAGGAACGCCGCGTATTCTATGTTGGCATAACAAGAGCCAAAAAACATACATGGGTACTTTACGATATCAACAAACCTTCCCCCTTCATTAAAGAATTTATAGAGACGGTGGAACCAGTTCCAGAGTCCGAGATTCCAGAATCCGAATTATGCCCGAGGTGTCATTGTGGTCGTGTTCGGATTATCAAAAAAGGTGTAGCTGTTAATGGGAATCCCTACACTACATATGCGTGTTCTAATGAAAAGTACGGTTGTGATTACCTTGAAACCCGATTTGTCAATCTAAATTCCACTTACCAGACACGCAGAAATAACAACGGTTACTAGATACCCATTACTGGTATCCGCACGGGAGCCGTAGGTGTGCGGGCTAATAGGAGGGGAAGGATGAGCGGGGCCCGGCGAGGGCGGCGGTGGATGTGAGGAGGAGGACCGGGAGGATTCATTCTCCCGGTCTGACGACGAGGAGACAGAACGGCGTGTGTCTGACGACCGTTAGGCTGGGCCGCAGGGCCAGACTAAAAGGGAGGAGTTAGCCGTTCAGCAACTGAGGCGGAAAGCCCCGCCCTTCCCCGACGTCTGCCCGGATGCCTGCGGCTCCCGCGCGGACAGAATGGGAATCGGCGTGAAACAGGTGTCCAGCGAAACACCATTCTGTGCGTTCTGTGCGGACACCTGTCGGCGTTTTGGACCCAAATGCGGTGATTCGAGGGGGAGGTGTACAATTATATGGCGCAGAAGACCGATTTGGTGGACACCTCTCCTTGGAGTGCCGGTTATTTCAACGGCCGGTGGCGGGCGGCACGCGCTGCGCGCTCTGCAGCGAGGATGCGCTCGCGCTCCGCGGGGTCGGTGCAGGCATCCAGGAAGCGTTCCCAGACGATCTGGATGGCCGCCGGGGAGGGGTGGACGAGGTCGTCGGCGTAGAAGCGGTAGTCCCGCAGTTCGTCCATCACGATTTCGTACGCCGGGAAGTAACTGACATTGCCGGCGCACGGAAATAGAGCGGCGCCGGTGCTGCCTGATGACGAAGGCTCAGCCGCAGCAGGATTCGTGTCGCCGAATCCGGTTCCCGCGCCAGCGGGAAGCGAGGATGGAAGCCAAGTCGCAGGCACACCGGGCCGCTTTCCGTCCGCCGGCTGAGATACGTGCTCTACCGCCAGGTGGAGGGTGGATTTGGAGAGGGTGTTGGCGTGGGCGCCGGAGCCGAGGTGACGGATGGGGGAGACGGTCAGGATGAACTGCTTGTCGGGATGGGTCTCGATGATGCCGCGCAGCAGCTGCGTGCACGCGTCGACGCCCAGCAGCTCGTGCGCGAACTCCCGTGCCGGCCGCTTGAGACAGTTCGCCACCACCGGCTGGCCCGGAACCTCCAGCGCCCGCCACACCCAGGCCGTCCCGAGCGTCAGGATGACGCACTTGCACGCGCGCCAGCGCGCGGCATCTTCTATAAGGCGCGCGTTCGCGTACGCGAGGAACTCCTCCGCCGTGGGCCGCGCGAAGGAAGTGTGGTGCGAGAAGCTGCAGACGCGCCCGGCGCCGGCCCCCATCTCGACGCACTCCTCCCGGGTGAACGGCCGGGCGGAATCCAGCCGCTCCACCGCAGTAGCCAGCGACGCGGGATTGTAGAGCGTGCCGAACGGATTGGCAAGCACATCGAAGCCGGCGTCCTGCAGACGGGCGCCCATATCGTCCGCAAAACAGCTTCCCAACGTACTGATGGGGACGGATTGCGTCAATTGTGCGATTTTTTCGCACTCAACCGGAGTGTATAGTTTCATATTCTCCGCAAAAATACTATTTTTGTGAGTCATGAAACCACATATTGCTTCCATAATTCTCTTTTTCGTCCTGCTTGTCACCGCGTGTTCCCCACGCGAACGCGCGCTGCATATCGTCACCACGGGCGACGTCCACGGCAGCTGGTTCGACGAACCGTACGTGGAAGGCCAGGCGAAGAAGACCAGCCTGATGTCCGTATACGCCTGGGTGGACAGCCTTCGCCGGTCTGTCGGAAAGCAGAACGTCCTGCTGCTCGACGCGGGCGACTGCCTGCAGGGAGACAACGCTCCCTATTATTACAATTACGTCGAAACGGAGGGTGAACACCTTTTTGTCCAGCTGGTGGCCTATATGGGGTATGATGCCATCGCCGTCGGCAACCACGACATCGAGACGGGCCATAAAGTCTATGACAAAATCGCCGCCCAGCTACAGGCCCACGGCATCCCCTTCATGGGCGCCAACGCCATCGACGTCAAGACGGGGAACGCCTATTTCACGAGCTATGAGGTTTTTGAACGGGGCGGCCTCCGCGTGGCGGTGCTCGGTTTCACGAACCCCAACATGGAAGCCTGGCTGGACGAGCCGATCTGGGAAGGCATGCGCTTTGAATCGCTGATTCCCAGCGTGCAGGACTGGGTGGACCGGGTCCGCGAGCAGGAGAATCCTGACCTGGTCGTGGTCCTGACGCACTCCGGCACGGGCAATGGCGACGGCCTGAGCCTCGAATCCCAGGGACTTGACCTGCTGAACAGCCTGCACGACGTGGACGTCCTCGTCTGCTCGCACGACCACCGTCCCTACGTCAAGGAGAAGAACGGCACCTGGCTGATCAACGGCGGCGCCCGCGCCGGCAATGTCGGCCATGTCACGGTCTCGAAAGCCAAGGACGGCACGAAGAAGATCCACGGCGAGACGATCCGGATGAACAAGGACAAGGTGGACCAGGCGATGAAGAAGCAATTCCAGCCCGCGTTCGAACTCGTCAAGGGCTTCACCCTGCAGCCTGTGGGCCAGCTCTCCATGGAGCTGCGCACGCGCGACGCCTACAAGGGGATGAGCGACTACGTCAACCTCGTGCATACGGTCCAGCTGGAGTCGTCCGGCGCACAGATCTCCTTCGCCGCGCCGCTGACCTTCAACGGCTCCGTGAAGGCCGGGCAGGTGATCTACTACGACATGTTCACGATCTATCCCTTCGAGAACCAGCTCTACGTCATGAAGATGAAGGGATCGGAAATCAAGAACTACCTGGAGTATTCCTATGACGGCTGGATCCAGACTCCGGGCCAGCATGTCCTGAAGATAGAAGATGAACCGGACGCCCGCACGGGCGCGTCGAAGTGGTCGTTTGTCGGCCGGACTTACAACTTTGACTCGGCCGCCGGCCTGGTCTATACGGTGGATGTGACGAAGCCCTTCGGAAAGCGGGTGAAGATCTCCTCGATGGCAGACGGTTCACGCTTCGACCCGGACGCCTGGTACAACGTGGCCATGACTTCCTACCGCGCCAGCGGCGGCGGAGACCTTCTGCTCGACGGAGGCGGACTGGATAAGGAAGAACTGGAAGAACGCACCGTAGCGCGTCTTCCTGAAGTCCGGATGATGATCTATCAGTATTTCACCCAGCACGGCACCGTGAACGCCTCGCTGATACGCGACCGCTCCGTGCTCGGCGAATGGCACTTCGTGCCGGAGAAAGTGGTCGCTCCGCTGATGGAGAAGGATATGAACCTTATCTTCTGAAGGCTTTGAGGCGCTGCTGGAGCGACCCGTCCACGGCCATTTTCATCATTTTACGCGTCTGTTCAAACTGTTTGAGCAGTTTGTTGACGTCCGCCACGGTGGTCCCGGATCCCTTCGCGATACGCTGGCGGCGGGAGCCGTTCAGGCATTCGGGATGCTCCTTCTCATAGGGCGTCATAGACTGGATGATGGCCTCGGTGGACTTGAATGCGTCGTCCGGAATATCCACATCTTTCAGCGCCTTGTCCATGCCCGGCAGCATGCCGGCCAGATCCTTCATGTTACCCATCTTCTGGACTTGCTTCAGCTGGTTGTAGAAATCGGCGAGCGTAAACTGGTTGTGTGCGATTTTCTTTTTGAGGGCCCTTGCTTCCTTCTCATCATACTGTTCCTGGGCTTTTTCGACGAGTGAGACGACGTCACCCATACCCAGGATACGGTCTGCCACACGGGCAGGATAGAAGATGTCGAGCGCCTCCATCTTTTCGCCGGAACTGACGAATTTGATGGGTTTGCCGGTGACGGCCTTGATCGAGAGAGCCGCACCGCCGCGGGTGTCACCGTCCATCTTGGTCAGCACGACGCCGTCGTAGTCGATGGCTTCGTTGAAGGCCTTGGCGGACTCGACCGCATCCTGGCCGGTCATGGCATCCACGACGAAGAGCGTCTCCGTGGGAGCGACGGCTTTGTGCAGCGTGGAGATCTCCTCCATCAGCTCCTGGTCCACCGTCAGGCGGCCGGCCGTATCCACGATGACGACGCTGATGCCTTGCTGGCGGGCGTACTGGATGGCGTCCTTCGCCACCTTCACGGGGTCTTTTTCCCCATCTTCCGAATAGACTTCGACGCCCACCTGGGTGCCCAGCGTCTTCAGCTGCTCGATGGCAGCGGGACGGAAGGTGTCGCAGGCGGCCAACAGGACTTTCATCCCGCGCTTGCTCTTGACGTGCAGGGCGAGCTTGCCGCTGAACGTCGTCTTACCGGAACCGTTCAAGCCGGCCACGAGGACCACGGCAGGGGAGCCCTTGACGTTGATCTCGGCGTGCTCGGAGCCCATGAACTCGGCCAGCTCGTCGTGGACGATCTTGACCATCATCTGCTGCGGCTTCACGGCCGTCAGCACGTTGGCGCCCATCGCTTTCGTCTTCACGCGGTCACAGAAATCCTTGGCCACCTTGTAGGAAACGTCCGCATCAAGCAGTGCCCGGCGGATTTCCTTGAGCGTTTCGGCCACGTTGACTTCCGTGATCTTCCCTTCGCCCTTCAGGATCTTGAAGGACCTTTCGAGTCTATCAGATAAATTTTCAAACATGTGAAATGATTTGGGGCACAAATATAATCAAATTATGAAGATTTTATTTGACAAATGGTGTTGGCAGAAGCGGAAAGTCCGTGGAGCCGTCGAAGATTGGGTCGTCCGGAAAGGATATACCAAAGTACTTCCGACACTCGAAGAGATCGCTGACGACATCGGCGTCCCGGCCGACATCCTCAGTTTCTACATCCGGACCAAAACCCGGAAAAACGTCATGAGCTGGCGCAAGGATTTGCGCATACGCGAAGCCCGGCACCTGTTGCTGGATTATCCGGATCTCCCCGTCTCCGTCATCGGGGAGATGGCGGGCATCGTCGACAAGTCCAACTTCAAGCGGCAGTTCTGCCAGGCGACGGGCATGACGCCCCGGCGCTGGCGGGAGAAACATTTGCACTAGAGTCGATTGAACGGGGC
The DNA here is from genome assembly GCA_017960585.1 of Bacteroidales bacterium. GTDB lineage: Bacteria > Bacteroidota > Bacteroidia > Bacteroidales > UBA932 > Cryptobacteroides. The sequence continues at coordinate 36,722 of JAGCYX010000002.1, read as the reverse complement.
ACCGTAATTTGCGGTGCCTCTTTTATTTCCCGAAGAGGGTGCGCATCGCGTCGCGGAGCAGCCGCAGGGTGTTGACGAGGATCGCCGCGGCGACCACCAGGCTGATGATGGGATCGATGATGTAGAGGCCGGTCCAGTGGATGACGATGCCGGCGATGACGATACCCAACGAAAGCAGCGAATCCGTGGCCATATGCAGGAAGGCGGCGCGGGTGTTGATGTCGCCCTGGTGGCGCATCAGCAGCCAGGCGCTCAGCCCGCAGACCACGATGCCCACGGCGGCCGTCCAGGAGACAGCGGCACCGTCCACCGGCTCGGGATGGCCGAACTTGCCGACGCTCTCCCAGATGATGACGCCCACGGCGCCGATCAGGACCAGGGTGTTGACCAGGGCGATGCTGGCGGAGATCCGCTGGGCGTCCGAAGACGGGCGGCGGGCCAGGTGGAAACCGACCAGGGCGATGGCCAGGGCGATGACGTCCAGCATCTTGTGTCCGGCGTCGGAAATGAGCCCCAGCGAATGGCTGAAGTGGCCGACCACCACCTCCAGCACCACGAAGGAGAAGTTGAGGGCGATGGAAATCCAGTAGGCCCGCCGGAGCGGTCGGTTCTCCGCAGCGGAGGCGGGGAGGTCGTGAACGTGCGTATGATCGTGTGCCATTCTTTTCGTTTAAAACTGCCAGCCCAGTCCCAGCGATATCTTGTAGGGGCGGGCATAGGAGAGCTTGCTTTCGTAGTTGATGATGTCGATGACGCTGAACTTGCCGCTCAGGTTGACCATCAGACCGCAGTCGAATTTGTAGCCGAACTGCACGGCCGGGCCGGCGTGACTGTCGCTGAGCGCGTAGCGGGGCTTGCCTGTGACGTCGCTGTAGGAGACCACCCGGTTATAGGGCGTGATGAAATTCGGGTCGCCCGGGCACCAGGCGTCGAAGGTGATATGCGTGAACACGCCGGCGCCCGCCCGGAACTGCCCGGTTCCGATGGGGAAGGTGTAAGTCAGGAACAAGGGAATATCCAGCCCCCACAGGCGCATATCGGCCAGGTAGGAGATGGGGCGGCGGTGCCAGAACAGGAAGCCCAGGTCCTTGTCCGTGGACACGTAGCTTCCGTTCTGCAGGCACAGGACGGCCTGCACCTCGACCAGCAGGCGACGGGTGAGGTGGTAGTCGATGAAAAGACCGGTCTCGATACCGAACCCGGGATAGGCCGACAGGCCGGACTCCGCGATGTACATATCCTCGCCGGCGAAATTGGCCTGCAGCAGGGCACCCAGGGTGACCGGCTTGAACTTCAGGCTGTCGGCATCCTGCGCGTGCAGGGCCGTCAGGCAGACCGTAGCGGTCAGGAGGAACAGAAGGGCTTTTTTCATAAGGCGGGCGGATCAGATGGTGAAACGGAAGGAAATCTTGAAAGCGTGCTTCTCGGCTTCCGACAGTCCGTCGGTGTAGCTGATCCGGCGGATGTAGTCGATGCGGATGAATTTCAGGATATTCTCCAAGCCGATGGAATACTCCATGTACGGCGTGTTGGTCATCATACGCGTGCCGTCGGGCAGGGCGTAGAGGCCCTCGACCCCGAAGAGGGGATTGTTTCTCTCGGACAGCGAGCCGATCAGGGCACGGAACGAGACCACCTCGCGGAGCTTGAGCTTGTTGAGGAGCGGGATGCGGTTGAGGATCCAGCCCTTGAGGTAGTAGGTGGCGAAGAAGTCGGCGTACTGGTCCATGACGAACTCCATCGGCCGCATCAGGTTGAAGGCGTCTCCCACCAGCAGGAACGACGGGTTGGCGTTGGGCGAGAAGAGCTTGGGCAGCGGGACCCGGTTCCAGATGAAGCCGGTCGAGATGGCGGCGTCGATGTGGCCGAAGGAGGACAGCCAGATGCGTTTCTGGGCGGAGAATTCCGTCTTGTTGTAGAGGAACTGGTTGTCGAAATATCCGACTGTGTGGGTCAGGCTGATGATAGGCGCGTCCTTCGCCAGCGTGATGGGGGATTCCTTGCCGAGGCGGTTGGAGAAAAGCGGTTCACCGGGCGCGAAGCGGAGCCGGGTGGTCCAGGACCAGTCGTTGAATGCGTTCACGGGCGTCAGCGCGCCGTCGGCACCGTAACGGAAATAGGCGAGCGTCCCGGTCGGCGTCACGCGGTCTATGCGGGCGTAAGTCGTGAGCGAGAGTCGGGAGAGCCATTCCCGGTCGTAGCGGAGCTGGAAGCGGCGGACGTACTGCAGGGGCTGCGGCTTGCCGGTGGACATGAGGATGTTGTCCCGGTCCAGAAGCGAGAAACTCTGTCCGGGGGCTTCCAGGTCATAACTGGCTGTCAGCGTGAGGAGGTTCCGCAACGGTTCGAACGGATGGAGATCCTTCTTCTCGAAGGTGTGCATGTAACTGAGCGAACCTTTGAATTTCTGGTCGCGGAAGCCGTAGGCCACGTAGCCGTTCAGGAAGTTCTTGGGGTTGAGTTGGGCGGTGGTCATGCCGCCGATGCGCAGGCGGAAACCCTCCAGCGCATTGTAGTTCATCATGTTGGTGACCGGACCGATGTCGAACTTGCTCTTCAGCCGGTCTTGCGGGTTGGCCACCCGGTCCGCTGGCGCGGTGGGGAAGTATTCCGACGCCAGCGACTCCGTGATGCTGGCGATGTGGCGCAGGGTCGGCACGGCGTAGATGTCCGTCATCAGGCTGTCCAGCAGGCTCTCCTTGATGCTGAGCGGTACGGGCCGGCGGGGCTCCCACCAGTCGTCCGGCCGCCACCAGTCCTTGTTGGCGATGACCTCGTCCGGCATGCGCAGCAGGCTGTCCGGGACGGCCGTCTTCGTGAAGTCGTAGTCGTGGTGGATGATCTTCTTGTGCGCGTAGATCTCGCGCATGAACTTCGTCAGGTAGAAGCGGGCGAAGGTGTCCTTCTCGCGCGAGGCCCAGGTCCCGTTCTCCGTCTTGTCGAAGGTCTCTTCGATGGCCAGGTTGCTGACAAAGTTGAGGTTGATGTGGGCCGGGATGCCCAGGGAGTATTTCTTGACGGCGTAGGTGCTGTCGTTGACGATGTAGAGGTGGCCGGTGAAGCTGAAGCTCTCGCTGTTGAAGGGTACGAAAGTCAGGTCGATGCATTCCACGCCGTCCACCTTCAGCGTGTCGGAGATGAAGTATTTGTAGTAGGACGTGCCCAGGGTGCTGGAGAGCGGACTGACGAAGCGGTTCAGGAGCACCTCCATGTTGTCCTCGAAGATGTCCGAATCGGCGAAGATGGCCTTGATGTTGGTGCCGAATCCGCCGGCGTCCAGCGGCTCGTCCAGGCCGATGCTGCGGCGCCGCTCCACCCAGGTCCTGGTGCGCTTGGGGTCGCGCTGGTACCAGGTCGTGGAGACGTTCTCGCGCAGGGAGACGGTCAGCACGGGGGTGTTCTTGAACTGGGCGGTGTCCACGTATTTCTCCATGAAGCGGAACTTGCCCCAGAACTTGTTCTTGTCGAAGTCGATGTCGAACTTGTCCAGCGACATGATCAGCTTCTCGTAGTTCTCCACCTGGTAGCCCTCCGTGGAGCGGACGTGGTTCTGGTCCTTGTGCTTGATCACGTTCTGGACCAGCTCGACGGCCGGATTGCCCCGGCGGCGGTAGACGTTGTCCCGGCGGCGGCGCGGCTTCACGACCACGGCCTGGATGCCGTAGGTGTCGGGGCTCATCTTGATCTTGGCGTCGCGCGTGGTGCTGTTCGCCCGGATGTTGAAGATATAGGTCTCGTAGCCGAGCATCTGGAAACTGACGTTGGAGTAGCTCCCGGCGCCTTCGATGGAGAAATGCCCCTCCAGGTCGGTCAGCGTGCCGATCTTTGTGCCGGGAAAGACGACGGAGACGTAAGGCATGGGCTCGCCCGTCTCGGCGTCCGTCACGACGCCGCTGACGCGCGTCTGCGAGCGCGCGATGAAACCGAGCGTGCAGAGCAGGAATATGACAAATAATACAGTCTTCTTCATAAATGGGCCGCAAAGATAGCAAAAAAGCGGGGAATTGCCCCGCTTTTTCAAAGAAAAAGTCCACAGTTTCAGCGCAATGCCCGCATGGCGTTGAGCACGGCGAGCACCGTCACGCCCACGTCGGCGAACACCGCCATCCACAGGGTGGCCACGCCGCAGGCGGCCAGGGCGAGGACCAGCAGCTTCACGCCGATGGCGAACCAGAGATTCTCGCGGGCGATGCGCAGCGTCCGGCGGGCGATGTGCACCGCGCGGGCGACCTTGGACGGCTTGTCGTCCATCAGGACCACGTCCGCGGCTTCGATGGCGGCGTCGGAGCCCAGCGCGCCCATCGCGATGCCGAGGTCGGCGCGGGCGAGCACGGGTGCGTCGTTGATGCCGTCTCCGACGAAGGCGAGCGTGCCCTGCGGCAGCAATTCCTCCACGCGCAGCACCTTGTCCGCGGGCAGCAGCCCGGCGTGGCAGGCGTCCAGCTGCAGCTGTGCGGCCACGGCTTCCGCCACGCTCCGCTGGTCGCCGGTGAGCATCACCACCTGCCGGATGCCGGCCTCGTGCAGCCCGGCGACGGCCCGGGCGGCGTCTTCCTTGACGCGGTCGGAGATGACGATGTGGCCGGCGTAGACGCCTTCCACGGCCACGTGCACGATTGTCCCGCTGAGGTGGCAGGGATGCGCGGCGGCGCCCAGCTCCTCCATCAGCTTGTCGTTGCCGACGGCCACGGTGCGGCCTTCCACGACGGCCGTCAGGCCCTTGCCCGCGTACTCCCGGATGTCCGACACGCTGCAGCCGTCCTGCTCGTGGGGATAGGCGCGCAGCAGCGCCTGGGCGATGGGGTGGGTGGAGTGGCGCTCCACGTGCGCGGCGAGGTGCAGCAGTTCCTGCTCGTCCAGCCGCTCGGGGTGCACGGCGGTCACGTCGAAGACGCCTTCGGTCAGCGTGCCCGTCTTGTCGAAGACCACGGTACGCACGCGGGAGAGCGTGTCCAGGTGGGCGGAACCCTTGACCAGGATGCCCTGCCGGGAGGCGCCTCCGATGCCGCCGAAGAAGGTCAGCGGCACGCTGATGACCAGCGCGCAGGGGCAGGACACCACCAGGAACATCAGCGCCCGGTAGATCCACGTGGCCCAGGCGCCCGTGAAGAGCGGCGGCAGGACGGCCAGCAGGACGGCGAGGCCGACCACGATCGGGGTATAGATCCGCGCAAAACGCGTGATGAAGTGTTCGCTCTTCGACTTGTTCTCCGCCGCGTGCTCCACCAGTTCCAGGATGCGGGAGGCCGTGGATTCGCCGAAGGCCTTGGTGGTGCGCACGCGCAGCACGCCGCTGAGGTTCACGCAGCCGGACAGGACTTCTCCGCCCGCCCGGACGCTGCGCGGCACGCTTTCGCCCGTCAGGGCCACGGTGTCCAGAGAAGATTCGCCCTCCAGGACGACGCCGTCCATCGGGACCTTCTCGCCGGGGCGGACCAGGATGGTTTCACCGACGGCCACGCTGTCGGGGGCCACCGTCTCCAGGACGCCATCCCGCTCGACGTGCGCCGTGTCCGGCCGGATGTCCATCAGGTGGGCTACCGACTTGCGCGAGCGGCCTTCCGCGATGCCCTCGAAGAGCTCGCCGACCTGGAAGAAGAGCATGACGAAGACCGCCTCCGGGAACTGCGTCTCCGCACCCGGCAGGAAGCCGATGCCCAGCGCGCCCAGCGTGGCCACGCTCATTAGGAAGTTCTCGTCCAGCGCCTCGCCGTGGGCGAGGGCTTCCGCGGCCTCCTTCAGGGTGTCCAGTCCGACGATGAGGTAGGGGACCAGGAAGAGCAGCAGGTACTTCCAGGTGGCCCATTCCGTATTCTTCTCGATGATGACGGCACCGATCAGCAGGAGGGTCGCGACCGCAATCCGGATGATGCGCCCTTTCGGACCTTCCTCGCCGTGCTGGTGCTCGTGATGATGTTCGTGTGCCATATCGTGTTTTCTTTGTTTTCCGTCGGCAAAGGTAGCGGGAGGCGGGCGCAACCGGGTTGCAAAGTTGGGGGATGTTTGCTATATTTGTGTCTGCTTGAAAACCAATTAACACTTTTAATATGTCAGTATCACTCTTCCGGCGGATCCTTCTTTCCGCCCTTGCCCTGGGACTGCTGTCGGCGCTGCCGGCGAACGCCCAGCTGGATTTATCCTACCATGAGCCGGACCTCGAGGACTACTTCGCTCCGGCGGCCGCTACGCCCGCTACCCCGGACGAGCAGGGCTTCATCCGCCGCTGGTCTCTCCTGGAGCCCATCGCGAAGCCCGAGATCCGCACGAACGCCATCTTCGACGACACCTACCTGAACGCCGAGTTCGCCAAGATCTACTTCCCGGAGCAGATGACCATCGTCCCGAAGGACGGGCAGAAGGTCAAGCTCGACAAGAAGACCAAGCTGGCCTGGCACTGCTACGACAGCAAGCGCTACAACGTGAAGCTCTACCGCTTCGCCACCGGCCTGGGCCTGCACCCGACCGAGGCGCTGTTCCTGGCCGTGACGGTCGTCAACGCCCCTGAGGACATGACGGTCCGCATGTCCGTCGGTTCCAACTCCGGCTCCAAGTGGTGGGTCAACGGCGAGGAGGCCATCCTGCTCTCCGGCGACCGCCGTATGGTCGTGGACGACTGCGTCTCCAGGAAGATTACCCTCAAGGCCGGTCGCAACGTGATCCGCGGCGCCGTCATCAACGGCCCCGGCATGAGCGACTTCTGCATCCGCTTCCTGGATATGGCGGGCAAGCCGGTCACCAACCTCACCGTCACCAACCAGTAATCCGAACGCCTTATGAAAAAGATAGAACTTTCCCTGATCGCCCTTCTGCTGATGGTTCTGTTCGCGCTTCCTGCGGCGGCCCAGATCGGCAATGTCTATATCCATGATCCTTCGACGATCGTCTTCTGCGACGGCAAGTACTACACCTTCGGCACCGGCTCCGGCGGCCTCATGTCCGAGGACGGCTGGACCTGGACGGACGGCGTCGTGCGCACGGGCGGCGGCGTGGCTCCCGACGTGATCAAGATCGGCGACCGCTACCTCGTGTCCTACAGCGCCGGCTATCCCGGCACCGAGGGCAAGACCCGCGGCAACGTGACCACCATGTGGACCAAGACGCTGGATCCGAGCTCTCCGGACTTTGGCTACAGCGAGCCTGAGCTCGTGGCCTGGGCGGGCGCCGACGAGGACTGCTGGGCCATCGACCCGGCCTTCCTGCTGGGCCCTGACGGCCGCCTGTGGTGCTCCTACGGCACCTACTTCGGCGCCATCCGCATCGTCGAGCTGGACCCGAAGACGGGCAAGCGTGTCGAGGGCAACAAGGCCGTCGACATCGCCATCGACTGCGAGGCCACGGCCCTGATGTACAAGGACGGCTGGTACTACCTGCTCGGCACCCACGGAACCTGCTGCGACGGTGTCAACTCCACCTACAACATCGTCTGCGGCCGTTCCCGCAACGTCACCGGCCCGTATCTCGACAACATGGGCCGCGACATGCTCCAGGGCGGCGGCAAGATGGTCCTCTCCGCGGGCAACCGCGCCACGGGCCCGGGCCACTTCGGCTGGTTCGTCGAGGAGGAGGGCGTGGAGAAGATGTCCTTCCACTACGAGGCTGACTACAACCGCAGCGGCCGCAGCGTGCTGGCCGTGCGCTCCCTGCTCTGGAAGAACGGCTGGCCCGTGGCCGCCGATCCCTTCAAGGAGGGCACCTACGAGATCGAGTCCGAGCGCCGCGGCTACTCCCTGGAGCTCGCCGTCGACTTCGTGCGCCAGCAGGGTGGTATGCGCGCTTTCCGCATCGACCCGAACGAGCCCGTCGTGGAGCTCGAGGAGCAGAAACTGGAAGAGGTGATCGGCCGCTGGCCGGCCGGTGAGATCGGCGTCCGTGCCGGCGACTACATGTTCCGCCCGCACCAGCGCTGGACCGTCACCGCCGTGCCCGACAAGGGCGGCTACCTCGGCGCTCCGTACTACAAGATCACCATCGCCGGCACCAATCGTGCGCTGGCCGCTACGGAGGACGGCGAACTGACCGCCGTGCCGGAGTTCACCGGCGCCGACGAGCAGCTCTGGCGCATCGAGCAGCTGACCGACGGCACCTTCCGCATCCTGACCAAGGTCAAGTGCCACTGCGGCAAGCAGAAAGCGCTGGTGAGCACGGGCGACAGCACCGTGGCCCTCGGCGAGTTCGATTTCAACAGCGACAACAGTAAGTGGAATTTCCGTGACAGATAAAATGATGAAAAAGCTTTTGATACTTTTGGCCGCCGCCTGCTTCTCCGTGATCGCCTGCGGCCAGTCGGACCTGAAGCCCTGGACCAAGGGCGGCTTCGACACCCACAAATACCGCAGCGTCTTCGCCGAGATGGGTTATCCCCAGAGCGAGGTGGACGCCAAACTGGAAAGCATTTTCCAGGAGGTCTTCTACGGCCCCAACAAGGTCTATTTCGAGGTCGGCGACGACATGGGCTATATGTCGGATGTCAAGAACTTCGACGCCCGCACGGAAGGCATGTCCTACGGCATGATGGTCACCGTCCAGCTGGACAAGAAGAACGAGTTCGACCGGCTGTTCCGCTGGGCCAAGAAATACATGCAGTACCAGGACGGCCCCATGAAGGGCTACTTCGCCTGGAGCCTCAGCCCCGACGGCACCATCCGCGGAGCGGGTCCCGCCTCCGACGGCGAACTGTATTTCGTGACTGCGCTCATCTTCGCCTCCAACCGCTGGGGCAACGACGGGGAGATCAACTACCTCGCCGAGGCCCAGAACATCCTGAACTGCTCCTGGGAGAAGGACGGTTCGGAGGGCATCAAGCCGTTCATCGACAAGGAGACGCACCTGATCGCCTTCACGCCGGACGGCCGCGGCACCACCTACACCGATCCGTCCTACCACCTGCCCGCCTTCTATGAGGTCTGGGCCCGCTGGGCGAACGACGGTCGCGCCGACTTCTACCGCGAATGCGCCAAGGCCAGCCGGGAGTACCTCCACAAGAGCATCAACCCCGAGACCGGCCTGAACCCGGATACGAACAACTTCGACGGTTCCTTCATCGAGACCCCGGCCTTCTTCGGCCGCCAGATGAAGCCGGCCTTCCGCTTCGACTCCTGGCGCGTGCCGATGAACATCGCCCTCGACTACTCCTGGGCCTGCGCCGACCGCGAGTGGCAGACCTGGTATGCCAACACCATCCAGAACTTCTTCTACTCCAAGGGAATCGATACGTTTGTGGACCAGTACAACGTGGACGGCACCGATGTGGACTTCGCCATGCCCGCCGGCATGGGTGAACTCCGCGGCACCGGTACCCGCCACTCCGTGGGCCTGCTGGCCACCGTCGCCGCCGCCACCCTCGCTGCCGACCACGAGATCTCCCGCGAGTTCGTGCAGCGCCTCTGGGACAGCGAGAACAAGCCCTACGAGGACGGCTACTTCGACGCCTACTACGACGGCCTGCTGCGGCTCTTCGCCTTTATGCACCTCAGCGGCCACTACCGCGTCATCGAACCTGCGAAGTAGGGGAAAACGTCATTCGCCGGCTTGACCGGCGAATCTCCTGTTAAATTTGGGGAAGGTCTACTTTTATTGGTCAGACCTTCCCCATTCATATTGCCCCAGAGCTACCTGAGAGCCATTTCCTGCGGGGACGGTATCGCCCCTGAAAAGAGACCTTCCCCACGGAATGCTGTCACTGCATGAATTCTTCCGGCCAATCACGTGCTCTCCGGATCGCCGGGACGTTCTCCAGTTCCGACCGGGATTCGTTGCGGTCGATGGCCAGCGCCGGCCGCTTGTCGGGGTCGAACTTGAAGGTCGGAATGTTGCTCTTGTGGTAATCCACGTGCCGCACGCCCGTGTCTTCGTGCAGTGAAATTCCTTCCGCCCCGGCAAGCTCCTCCCGGTCGTAAACGAAGTCCCGCGGAATCAGGATGATGTTCCCCAGATTCTGCGGCCGCACCACGTCGACGAAACGCAGCCCGGTCACGATGGACGTGATGCGGACCGTGTCTCCCAGGTCGGAATCGCTCTCCCAGATTAGCCCGTGCTTGAACTTGTTGCCCCGCCCGGTATACTCGTCAATCCGCTTGTTGATCTCGCTCAGGTCGTCCATCGTCAGGCCGTTCTTGCCGTCGCTGCAGGTGATGTTGACCAACACGTTCCGGGCGGTCTTCAGGTCGAAATCGTTCAGCAGAGGAGACTCGAACGCCCCGCGCACCGCCTCTTCGATGCGGTTCTCGCCGCTCCCCACGCCGCAGCCCATCAGGGCGAGCCCGCTGTTGCGCATCATCGTCTCCACGTCCTTGAAGTCCACGTTGATGTAGCCCCGCTTCTTGATGATCTCGATGATGCCCCGGACCGCCGTGGCCAGCACCTCGTCCGCCTTGGGCAGCGCGTTGATGATGAGCTGGTTACCATAGAACTCGTGCAGCTTCTCATTGTTGATGATCAGCAGGCTGTCCACGTGCTTCCCCAGCTCGCGGACGCCGTCGATCGCGCGCGTCAGCGCCTCGGTGCCCTCGTTCAGGAAGGGGAGCGTCACGACGCCCACCGTCAGGATGCCCTGGCTCTTGGCCATCTCCGCAATCACCGGCGCAGCTCCCGTCCCGGTGCCGCCGCCCATGCCGGCCGTAATGAACAGCATCTTCGTGTGGCCGTCCAGCACCACCTCCGCGATGCGCTCCTTGTTGTCGATGGCATACTTGCGCCCGACCTCCGGAACCGTCCCCGCGCCCAGTGTCCCGATGGGGATCTTCACCGGCACGGAGCAGCCTTGCAGCGCCACCGCATCCGAATTGCAGACCGCGAACGTGCAGCCCTTGATGCCCTGCTTGTACATATAATCCACGGCATTGCAGCCGCCACCGCCCACGCCGAGCACCTTGATGATCTCGTCGGACGTCGTCCAGTCCTGAGGGACAATGTCCCCGATCAATTCTTCGTCTTGCATATTATTCATTTGTAAAGATTCTAAAAACCATAAGCCGTCCGGAGCAATGTGATTTTCCGGCGACGGATGTTGCTCGTGGCGTTGTCCCAAGACACTTTCTCGGGGCCGGTCAGCACCTCAGAGACGGCGGCGCGGGCCTCCATCCAGCGCCCCCAGTACTCCTGCTCGGTGTCCCAGCTGGTCCGGACTTCTTTCAGCGTGCCGAGCCCGGAATACTCCTCTTCCGATCCGCGATGGGGGAGGTGTGGACGTAGAGACTTGTATAAACGATCGACGGTCTCATCGGGGATTTCGGATCTTATGCGACGCGTTGGTTCTGCTTTCCGGAATACCACTGAATACAACGCTTCCACCCCCATCTTCCTCAACACAAGGTTCTTCTCGGCAAATTCGAAATACCACATGTGAAAACCGGAACCAGAACTGTCGCTCACGGTTTCATAATTGTCAAGTGCTCGCTTATGATACTCCTCCCAGGCCCTGTCTTCCTGCTCCATGAGAGCCTTCAGCTCCGGAGAAACCGCAGCCTCGATCTGCCAGGTCAACAGGTTATAGTACCAACTGTGTAGATACTCATCAAGCGCATTCTTGTTACCCATATCGGCATTGCTGAAGGCCATGTAATTTAACACGGAATCAATCTGCGACCGCATCAGACGCGCCAACCCGACCTCGGTGTCCGGGATGCTGCGTCGACTTTTGGCTGCATATTGAAGCAATCTCCACAGTATGCACGGCTTTTTGCGGACGGCGTCCCTTGGCGTGTATAAACATAGAATTTGAAGGTCCGTGACCGCGACATACCGATCCTCTCCGTGGTAGTCCGGGATGTGACTGGCATACCATTCGTCGAACTCGAACACCCTGTTGAAATACTGCTTCCACGACTCTTCGTCCTTGGGAGAGATTCCATACCCCGCAAGCAGCGTACTGTCCAACTCTACCCACCGGTGCGGAATCGGTTTGATATTGCCCTCGATGTGCTTGAATCGGCTCCAGCCCGGTGCCTTCCGGTACAACCGCACGGCACCATACGGGACCTGCAACACGCAGCGGTCCGTGTCCACGCCGGCAAAGGACCACATCCCGCCGTCCTCTTCCTCCGGCTCGTACCCTTCCAACGTTGGCGGCTCCGGATTGTGAATCACGATGCGCCGGAGTTTCCCACAGTCGCTGAACGCCATCCCGGCAATGGTTTTCACGCTCCACGGCAGTTCGACGGAGCGCAATTCGGGACAACCGTCAAACGTGCGCCAGTATAGCGTATCGATCCGCCCCCGGATCGTGACGGTCTGCAGTTTCTCGCTCCAGAGGAATGCCCCCGCGCCAAGCGTTTCGACCCCCTCTGGGATGATGATTTCCTTCAAGTATTTGTTGCACTGGAACGCCCGCTCCTCAATCATCCGCACGGACGCCGGGATGGTGAAGTAGGCTGCCTCCCGCTCCCGTGGGTAATAGCGCAGCGTGTCCCCACCGGGCGAGTAGGTTATGTCCCAGGAGGGGTCGTACCAGTACGGGCTTCCATATCCGATCCCGGTCAGCATCGAGACGGAATCCCGGTACGCTTCCTCCTGGTCAAACCCGGCTACGGTTTCCTCGATGGGCGCCGGGGCAAGGGTGTCAGCGAGACCAAGCTGCGGCTGGTGCTTGCAGGAAACTGCAACCAGACTAATTGCCAAGGTAATCAATATGGCTTTTCTCATCGGTATTGTAATACTATTGCGCTTGGTATCTCAGCGAGGATAATGCTATATATCTTGTCGATAGGTTTGGGCGTATTCTTTGAAGAATAAGTCAAAGACCAAATTCCCAAGGTTGAGAATGAACAGATTGTTGCGGGCTCGAGTAATGGCTGTATAGATTAGTTCCGGCATAGCCATTACCGCATCTTCTGCATTTTCATACTCTTTCTCAGGTTGAATAAGTAGAATAACATTCTCTGCATCCCAACCCTTATAGCTATGGATAGTCGAGACCTTTATCTGCTCCGTATCCATGGTGAAGTGGAGTTTCTTGTTATCCCGCACATCCTTGATAGTATCGATAAAGTGCTCGCTTTTGGTGTCTCCATTGTTGTCGGCTAGAATTTTGTCATACACCTCTTGCGTCTCAAATGTGGTCATACAAGGACTTCCCTGGGCAATCCGGATTTGCTGCTCCAGCGACCTTAAGAGAGGATATGTTTGGGAGACAATGACTGTCCTTCCTTTGTTGAGGTTGTTATCTGCAATCAATTTCAGACAGGCATCTGCAAGCTCCTTTGCTGTGGCGTTTGCCAAGAAGGTCCCATAGAAAACATCTCTCTCTGATGCGAACCCGAATCCCAACTGAGTCTGAATATCATCGGCCACCTGATCCGGGAAGAAATACCGCTGGAAGGACATAGCAAGAGACGCAATCCGGGGATTGTCAAAACGCTGTCCTTGATTCAGACGTTCAGTCCATCTACCGGAGATTGGTGTCCTTATTTCGTGCTGCTCATCCAGCGCACGTCTGTATATGTTTTGCTTCGCGTCACCAAAAAGGACAAATTCTCCGTTCTCTGCCAAAAAGTATTTTTCCAGTATCTTCAGCCAGGAATACTGATAATCCTGCACCTCATCTATCAGGATAGCAGAATACTTTGGCAAACTATCCTTGTCAAACTCGAAGAAATCCTCATTCTCAAAGCACGTAAGGCTCATCTTTATATGATGATTTCGAGCCTGAGAAACAAAGAATCTGTGGTAGTTTGAAATGGTGAATTTGTTCCAAAGGAAGTCGGCAGGAATTCTGCCTATGCGATAGCGGATATAGTTGACCAGTGTGACATTGTAGGTCAATATTAGGATGTTTCCGCCTGTGCGAAGCTGGCAGTTGACCGCTCGTGATGCCAGCACTTGGGTCTTTCCTGAACCGGCAACGCCCTTGATTTTCTGCCGACGGCCCTCAACGCTTTCTGCCAGCGGAGCTTGCTCCGGACGAAGTTTCAAAGACGGGTCTCCATCCCGGAATGTGTGCCAACCGGTTTTCAGTTGACTGATGAATTCGTTATAGGCTTCATCCGTGAAACTGCTGCGCGAACGTCTCAGATCCAAAACATCCAGGATGTTTTTATTGAAATCTTCTGCACCAAGAATCAGGACCTTGCTCTTCTCATTGTCGGTATTGAATACAGAGCCGAGTTGAACCCTTGTGGCGTCCGGGAACCATACTGCAGGACGAACGGCAAACCAACCATTCTTTTCCTTGATGGCATTCCGGAGCAATGTGGAAGACTTCTCTGTAAGGATGTTCTCACAGTATCCTATGACCGTTGACAGAGGTGAAGCCATCGGAACAGCATCGCATACAAAGCCTCGTTCTCCATCATAGAGACAGTTTCCCAGATCTCCCTCGAAGACATTCATCACGACAATGCCCTTCCACCTACGAACGATAACCAGATCAGGCGTATCCCCGCCCATTTCCGGTTTCAGATATACCCGATCATAGGCCGACATATTCCGGCTTACATGGTTGTACACCCGGACGAGTTTTTCAGTAAGAAGGCCATTATTAATAAGCCCGGCGGTGTCATAATCATCGTAAGCGCCAGCCGCTTCATATTTACCTTCCCTGAACGATGTGTCAATATGGCTGAGGCCCGTCTGAATGTAAAAACAGCGGGTCTTACAGGTAATAGGATAGTTGGTGTCAGAAGTATGGGCTATGCACCGGTCCTCAACGTTGGAGAATTCAACTCGGTCCGTGAAGTAGCTGCAGAAGTCGTCAAGACGGCTTTTGTTCCCATTGCAAGGCCCCATACACAGCACATATTGTGTTCCCTTTCCATTCTCAATCACTTCGGCCGTTTTCCTTAAGCTGATGTCCACCAAGTCAAGGATATTGGAGAAAAGGTGAACTGTGGTGGTCTCGTTGAGGCTAAGCCCAAAGGTCCCGTTGTCCGTTCCATTAGAAGGCAGTTTCTGGTTGAGACATACAATCTCTACAGAATGGCCGTTGAGCGCCTGCTCAACATTCCTTTTTGCACGACTGAGGGCGGCTTTGGATGGCTCAATCAGCGTTACTCTTCTTACGTAGGAAAGCAGGCCGCGTTGCTCAAGCGATTCCAGGAAGCAAAGTGAAGCAATAGCTTGTCCGCACCCCCAGTCAACAATATGAATCCGCATTCCGAGATCCTGGTAAGGAAAGTTTTGGGCTGCGATGTTGCATTTGACCTTGTGCATTTCCCCGTACCAGCTTAGATATGCGGCAAGCTGATCCTCCGTCTGAAGGATGTTTTTCCCGTGATTCAGGGAATCCTTTAGTTCGTAGCGCTGGTTCCAGGTTATCTGCCGGCGGCTGTCGGATATGATGTTGTCAACTGTAAACATCTCGCTAATAGATAGTCTCTCCGAAAGGATTGGACTTGTGCTCACGAAGGTGCCTTAATGCAATCTCCTTCGAACAGTTGGCATAACAGTACTCGCAGAGGTGGGCGCAGGTGTTGTATTCGCCTATGTCTTTGCTGACAATGCAGTCACAGAACTGGCGCTGGCCTTTATCCTTATTGTTCCGGTGCTTGATGATGGTCTTCTCGGGATTGAAGAGGTCTCCGCCGGTGATTTCAACTCCAAGGAATTCCATCAGGCGGGTATCATCAGAAAAGAGGCGGATCATTAGGTCGTCATCGACGCATTTGTTGTGGACGATGCCGAATTGGTCGATGTCAATCCTTTCCCCGCAAGTGGCCAGCGTGAAGCCCCATTCCTGGTTCAGCTGCTGGATGCCGGCGGCGAACTCATGCATATCCTTATCTTGAAACTCTTGATAGTGGATATTGTTGTTGATGAGGTTGGCCCGAACCTTCTTGTAGGCCGCGATATCAGCAAAGCTGAAGACCATCTTCTCTGTGTAGCCTTTAAGCTGGTTGCCGATGTTCTTTGCTTTCTGCAGAAGATCCTGAACACTGATTTCGTCTGTCAGAATGAGAGGATCGAAACGCCATATTACCTTCCCGACGCCAAGCCGGTCAACCAGGCGCTTGAAGGTGTCAATCCTTTTCTCGACAGATGGAACGCCCTTTTCCAGTTTCTCAGTCACATAATCGTTGAGGGTATACTGGATATAGCAGTGAATGCCTTTATCCTCTAGATAGTCCAGGAGGCCACCTTCCTTCAGGAGAGCTTCAGGGTTCTTTGACCAGAAGACAATCAGCCTGGTGTCCCTATACGATACGTAGGACTGAACTCCGTTGAATGGATTAGTCCAGGCCGAATAGCCGACTTTCAGCCGGTGCAGAAACCAGTCTGCGTAAAAGCCCGGAATATCCGTGCTTCGGCTGGCAGAAACGATGACCGGGAACTGGGCCGGGACTATTTCTCCATTCTCGCGCTGTATGAACTGTATCTCCTTGGGCATAATCAAAAGTGAAGATATAAACTTGACTTGTCGAATTTTATCCCCTCTGGATTAATTACTTTTAGCTTGTTTATGTTACCTTGCATTCTGTCAATAAAAGCCATCGCATTCGTATAATACTCGTTACGGGCCATGCTCTGTATTCTCAAGAATTCTCCTCCGGTTATCACGTTTCCCTGCGAGTCGAAATAATTGAAAGAGTCACCGCTGACAATATACTGATAGTTTGTAAATATGATTCTGTCATGCTCTTTCATCCTATGTTGAAGCACAAATGTCACCTTGGGTTCCTGTCCGGTGATCCCTTTCACAAGACTCTTTATCCTAGAGCGTATGGTGCCCCATTCTGGCGTAAATTGCTGAAAGGAGTGAAGTGTAAAAATTATGATATTCACCGATGTATTATGCACTTTCTGACACAAATTGCCAATTAGTGAATATAGATTGGTATCATAAAGTGATTCATCGGATAAGATATACCTGTCCTGGATGATAATGTCAGTTGTCGGAACAACTTGTCCATTAAGAGCTTCGTCCCAACTCCGAAGTTTCTTTATTTGCAGCTCTCTGTCAAAGCTATAGTCTTCATCCTTAATAAGAGTCGAAAGCGTATCAACCTCATTTCCGACACCGGCATACATGATGGAGCCGTTACTTGCAATCGAATTGATTCTTTCGTCATTTAGAAGATAAACGGCAGAGAGTTGCTCTTTATTAAATGCTTTATATGTGTTGGATTTGAGCGGACGTGAAGGGAATACATTTTCGTTTAAAAATGAAACCGATCCTCTAGCGCCATCAGCCATTCTGGTTATCCACATCATTAGCTCTGGATACTCGAGCAAGCGATTCTTCGGGAAATTAAATATTAAATCAAAATGTGACTTCAGCATCCGGAAACAGTCGGAAAACCTCTCTTTTGCAGATGAGCGAGCAAAAGAAGACAGGTTCTCTATATCAAAATACGCTTGCATTTCTAAAAGATATCGAAGGCAAGATTGGCCGCTTCATCGAAGAAGCCGGAGCCAAATTCATTCTTGAACTTTCCGTTAGACTGTATCTCCAGATCATATGCACCCTTCCCTTTTTCAAAATAGAAAACTCGGACGGGACACTTGTCCTTCATCTCATTATTAGAGATCTTTTGTTCTGTTGCGTATTTTGCACATATTACCTGTATTCTTCGCACTAGATACTCGCTATGAGTCTCCACGATGGATCGTATCTTATATTTTATGGCTAACTCCCAAATCATATCGGCAAGTAATGATTGGAGACGAGGGTGCAGATGTATCTCTGGTTCCTCAATTAATAATTTATACTTATTGACGAGCGGGATTCCGTCTTTGAATTGGAATGAACCAATGCGTTTCAAGATACATGATTCGGAGTAGAGAAGGATAGACACTAACTGAGAAATCCCATATCCTTCATCTGCCAAAAGCCGCCCGACCTTGTCCTCGCTACTTTGATACAACTTAATTATCACGCCAAGCCCTTCTGTAGTGGGTTTAATCTCCAAGCGGTCACCAATTCCAAATGACTTAACCCATTTGTTCATGAAGTCACCAGGATTAAAATCATATTCGCTCGGTTTGAAGTGGAGGCGTCTTCCCTTTTCATCCAGATATCTTTCGACGGAGTCGAAGTAATCCAAAAGCCCGTTCTGAAATGAATCTTTCCCCCTATCTAAAGAGTAGAGCCGCTTAACGGAAACCTTCTCAGACGGAATATAAACAACGGATTCAAATGCGGAGGGATGTAGCACCTCGCTTTCCAACTCATCAACAACAGATTTAAGATAGACAAGAGATAATACGGAATCTCTGGCGGCAACGTCCGCTTCCTCATCAGGGTATGAGAGCTTGAAAACTAACGACAACACAAGTTCGAATTCGCTTGCATGCTTTAAGTTTAAATCAAAGGTTGGCAACTCGGAAGAACAAAAGAATGGTTCATCAAGAAGGTCGGGATAATCCTTGGCGTTTCCTGAAATGTTATTTATGGACAAATCGTCAAATAACAACCTTGAATATGAGTTCTCTAAATCAGAAAAAAAGTCGCCAAAACGAAGATATCCGCTGTCGCTATAATGCTTAACAACATGCTCAACCAAGGACGGATAACGACCGTCATCACAATTCTTTAAACGAGACTGGCAAAACGTATTAAACTCGTCAGGACTGAATTCATAAATCTCGTCCATAATTGGAAGGATGAACACAGAGTTCCTCGCAAGCATTTTCAATGCTAATTCTAGCGCATCTTCTCGACTCGGAAATTCCCGTTGAAAACTAAATGCGGTTCCCTCCCAAGAGGAATCATCATTATTATTAATACGCAATAAGTCAAGGTACAGACTTCTAATAGGGCTGAAATCGTAACATCTGCGCCCATTCCCATCCATCCCGATTAATAGATTGTCGCCCGAGTATATTGTTAATGACTTCAATCGAGCAAAACCGAGATTGTCGTTATTGTACGGTTGGAAGCATATTTGCACATTTAGTATTTGCTCCATGAAACGGGCCTCATACTGGAACACGATATCATCCTTGGCTTTTGAGTCCTGGTTTAGAACGGTCTTGAAAGAGCCCATTTGTAGGCGCTCATCAGAAAAACGAAGAACGCAATCTCGGACATCTATTCCCTTCAATTGGGATAGAAAATCAGATAGTAATAAATATGCTTTGACAAAAGAACTCTTCCCGGAACTATTGGTCCCGGTTAGAATGTTGATTGGCTTTAAGTCGAGAGAAACACCTTCTTGGCCAAACGATTTGAAATTCTTGATAGTAAACTTCATTTAATCAGTTATTATTCTGGTTCAACGGTGCAAAGGTATGGCGAAGTAGTGCGACCAGCCCGCACAACATTATACTTATTGTATGCCCGTTCGATTATCTCTCGAATCTGGTCTCTCAGTGTTTCGGGCGCTAACACCTCAACGTCCGGACCATAAGAAAGCAACAGGGCCTCGAACTCCTGATTGGGAATCAGGTTGAGTGTGACGATCCCTTCCTGGGTATCTGAGCATACTTGAGAATGGTGGATTGGTTTCGTCAAGACATACTGTAGCCGAGATAGGGAAAAACGAAGCACAATGCGTTCCGGTTTTGCCTTCCGGACAGTTGCCCCAATGACATCCTTAAAATACTGATCGAAATCGATATCTATATTGGGAATATACTCTATATGAAGAGGTTTGATGTCATCAATTCTATCCAGGGGCACATGCGACAAATCTTGGAATTCCGGGTTGTATCCGATTAAATGCCAACGATTGTTATACTGCTTGATGTAATAGGGATGAATCGTCCAATGGAATTCCGTGTTGTCGAATGTGCGATAGTCAACCTGGAGAGGTTGCTGGCCAATAATAGCTTCAAAAACAGCCTTTAGCCACTCGACGCCAACATAATCGGTGTTTTCTTCGTAACCAAGGATATTGCTGACGGATGATTTGATGGTAAGCTTGTCTTCCAGTTTACTGACAAGCGTGTCCATCCACTGGAAAGAGGGGAGACCCTTGAACCGTTGGAGCGTCTGGATGCTTTCCTTCAAGACTCGCAGCTCATCTTCTGTAAAACCTTTTGTGAAAAGAGAAAAGCCTTCGGTGTCGTAACGGTAGTACTTCTTTCGGCCGTCGTTGAGGCGAAGGATCTCAACGCCATATTCACCGACTATCTCATCCAGATCGTTCAAGTCCTCGAAGAAAGTGCGGCGACTGATGCCAGACTCTTCTTTTCCATAGTATTCAACCAGGGCCTCATTGCATTTCTTGATGAGGTCCTCGGCATAATACTTTTTCATCGAGTTGCTGAAACAGGCATCCAGAATTCGATAACGTGTCAGAGCGTGTTTGTTGCCGGCCATTGGGTCTTTGTGGAAAGAGTTTTAGCTTGGAAAGTCAAATATACGAAATATAACCAAAACATATGCAATGTCGTGCGGTTGAAATGCACATTATTGCACGCAATTTCATGATATATTCATCCGCCCTCGCAATCGAACTCTCATAATTGGGGAATAGATCTTTTCTGTTGTAAGTACTACTTTTCTTTGTTGTTATTGAAAAGAAAACTAAATTTGCAGAAGCGATTCTACGGATTCGCTGATCTGAGGGCTAACGATTCAATTCGTTAGCCCTCAGTATTGTATATCAGTCTTAGGTCGTTCCCGTCGAAAACCCACACGCTGGATACCGGACGCCGTCTTGCTCTTTGCGAGGCTGATCGCAGCGGATTAAATGTACCCCCTGTATCACTTTCAAATGTACCGGGTCATAGGCATA
Source organism: Bacteroidales bacterium (assembly GCA_017960585.1). GTDB lineage: Bacteria > Bacteroidota > Bacteroidia > Bacteroidales > UBA932 > Cryptobacteroides. The sequence continues at coordinate 16,110 of JAGCYX010000002.1, read as the reverse complement.
TATTTCGGAGCATAACCACCCAGTCTCGAAGCCGAACCTTCGTGTCAGAGGAATAGATCCAAAATAGCCAGGCGGAATCGCTCCCGCCTGGCTTTTCTGTTTGTCAGTATAAAACTACAGTGCCTTTATCTGCTCTTCGGTGAGGCCGGCCAGACGCGCCCTTTCCAGGATGCGATGGTAGCGGCTCGGCACACCTTTGGGGTTCAGTGCGAAGGTACGCATTATTATCAAAAGGTAAAACCATTCTTCCGTCGGGTCGGCTTGATTATCCCAGAGCGGCGCGAATGGCTTCATTAATGAAATCATTGATGCTCTCGCCCCGTTCAGCGGCACGTTCCGCGGCCAAGCCGTGCAAGTCCGGAGTCATCCGGAGGACGAATTTACCGTTATAGGGTTTCTCCGGACAGATTCCCTGTTTTCGACAGGTCTCCAGATAATGATCGATCGCATCCTCGAAGTCCTGCTTGATTTCCGCGGCAGAGGAACCCTCATACGTTATCCCGTCCCGACGAAGCCCGAGAACCTTCCCGAAGAACGTGCATTCTTCCTCTGAGTATTCCACGCTACCCGTGTAGCCTTTGTATCTTAATCTGCCCATATTATATGTCATTTTTCTGTTTCAAATATTCTTTGACATTCTGCAGCGTCCCACGTTTGACAATGTTCTCCGGGTGGGGTCGGTGCATTGTGAACACCTCGTTTCCGCGCACAAAGGCAACTCGACTCCCGGAAGATCGTCCTTTCTGGGACAGTTCATAGCCATATTGTGCAAATAAACGGACAAGTTCGTCAAAAGTAAAATCCCGCGGCAGGGACAGAAAGCGCTTCTCCAGCTTTTCCTTACTACTCATCTTGTTGCCAGTTGCAAAAATACTAAAAATGATATTATAATGCAAGGCCCCGTTGATTGATTCTTTCGGGGCGTCACCGGCAAAGATGAGAACAGGTTCCTGGAAATCCAAGAACCTGTAATAATCGTGCGGGGGGTATTGTGAAATCTTTCCCGTTTTTCCGATTTGATAAGAAACGAGCCGGCCTCAATGGCTCGTTTCGCTTTTTTTCGTATCTTGCAGACAATAACACTGGAACCATGAGTAACATTGACGACGTCCTCGCGTTCAACCGCGAATATGTGGCCTCCAAGGGCTATGAGGCGCATTTGACCGACAAGTATCCCGACAAGAAACTGGCCGTGCTGAGTTGCATGGACACGCGCCTGTCCGTGCTGTTGCAGGATGCGCTGGGATTGAAGAACGGCGATGCCAAGGTAATCAAGAACGCCGGGGCGGTGATTCCGACGCCTTGGGATTCCGCGATGCGGAGTTTGATCGTGGCGGTATATGAGTTGGGGGTGGACGAGATCATGGTGGTGGCACATTCCCATTGCGGGGCCTGTCACATGAACTTCCATCATTTCAAGGAGGAGATGCTGAAGCGGGGAATCCAGGAGGGTACGATGCTGCGCTGCGCCGTGGACTTGAACGATTGGCTGGAGGGTTTTCACGACACGGAGAAATCCGTCAGGGACACCGTCAGCATAATCGCCAATCATCCCCTTATCCCGAAAGACGTGACCGTCCGGGGCTTTGTCATAGACTCCGTTACTGGAGAACTCGCAGAAGTGAAATAAGTGCCGATCAGCAGTGCTCGTCCAGGACCTCCGCGAGGTCGCGGACGGGGCGGTCGGCGGCGCGGACGAAGGTGGCGAGGCACAGGGGGCAGCCGGTGACGATCTGGTCGGGGTCGGCGACGGTGAGGTTGTCCAGGGCGTTGCGGGTCATGGGCTGGCGCTGCTCGAAGCTCAGCGAGAGGCTGCCCAGCGATCCGCCGCAGCAGATGCTCTCGGCGTGGTGCTTGCCGGCCTCGACAAGCGAGCCCGCCGCCGCCAGCGCCTGCCGCGGCTGCTCGTAAACGCCGCAGCCGCGCCCCAGTTCGCAGGGGTCGTGCCAGACGAGCTTCAGCGCGTCGTCGCGCCGGACCTGCAGCCGCCCGGCGGCGATCAGTTCCTGGAAGAAGACGCTATGATGCACCACCCGGACGCCCTCCAGCGCGTATTCTTCCTTAAACACCTTATAACAGATCGGGCAGGAGAGCAGCAGCGTCTCGCACCCGCTGGCGCGGATGATTTCAAGATTTTTGGCAATCAGCTCCCGCGCCTGCTCCGAGCGGCCGGCCATCATCAGCGGCCGTCCGCAGCACAGCCCGCCGTCGGGATCCATCATCTTCCAGGACACCCCGGCCTTATCCAGCAGCGAGGTGGTGGCGCGGCGGATGGACGGCGTCAGCTGCGTCATGCAGCCCGCGAAATAGAGCACGCCGCCGCTGCCCGCCACGGCCTCGGCCATAGGTCGGACATCGATGCCGGAATAAGTAGGGGAGAGGGCGAATTTGCGCCGCTCGCGCTGCGCCACGCGCAGTTCCGGCCCTTGCACACCCACCTGGCAGACGGCCGAGCACTTGCCGCAGAGCAGGCATTTGTCGGAGATCTCCGCGATGCGCCGCTCGTTGCCGCGCCGCAGCATACGATTTAAATAAACAGTGGCGTCCTTGCAGTTGGCCTTGCGCACGCTCATCGGACAGGCGTCGATGCACACGCCGCAGGACGGGCAGGAATACACCTCCAGTTGCGCGAATCCCTTGCGCGGATGGCGGATGCGGATGCCGGCGTTGCGCATCGGGATCAGCAGCATCTCCGCCGGGATGTGCATGTAGCGGGTGAACGGCAACACGCACATAAAGACGCACAGGGCGATGGAATAGGCCCACCAGGTGGGCAGGGCGTTGAGGTCGTTGCCCAGGAACTGGCGGAACACCCAGTTGGCCGGGATGGTCAGGAAGCTGCCGCCGCTGATGTGGGCGGTGAAGCTTTCGGCCAGCAGGCGCAACGGGAAGATGGCCCACAGGGAATAAAGTCCTATCTGGTCCAGCAGGCTCAGGCGCGTGGTGCGTCGCATGCCCACGATGCGGGAGGCGAAGCGCTTGATGATGGCGAGCACGATGCCGCTGAGGATCATCAGCAGGAAGAAGTCCATCAGGAACATCAGCAGCGCGCCCCGCAGGGTCTGCTCCGTCTCTGCAACGAAGTAGTTGAAGAAGATCGGGTAGTAGAAGAGATGGATGCGTTCCGGCACGAAGAGCATGACCTCCAGGTGCCCCAGCACGATCAGCATGAACCAGCCGAAGGCGATGCTGGAGTGCATATAGCCCAGGACCTTGTTGCGCTTCCATAACTTCACGTGGATAAGGCAGTTGAGGAAGATGTCCCGGATGTTCATCCAGATGGTCTTCGGGGTGATGAGCGACAGCAGGAAGCGCTTCCGGTCCGCCTTCGGCAGCTGGAAGATCACGCGGACCATCGCCACCAGGCAGTAGCCCAGCACGAAGACGATGCCCACGAGGAAGGGAATCACGAAGGGGTCGAAGCCGCTGGCGAAACGTTCCCTCATCGCACGACCTCCCCGTTTTTATCCAGGCGGCAGAGCGTCAGGATGAGTTGCCGCGTGTTGATGCCGCGCGGGCAGACCATGGTGCATTTGCCGCAGAGCATGCAGGCCGACAGCATGCGGTCCACTTCTTCGTCGCGGCCGCGTTGCAGGCCCAGGAGGACCTTCCGGACGCTCATCCCCGACCAGGGCGCCGCCGTGCAGGTGGCGCTGCAGCTGCCGCAGCCGATGCAGGTGAGCGCGTCGGGTACGAGCCGGGCGAGCCGGTCGAAGCGGCGCGTGTCCACCGTGTCCAGGTTGACGGCCGAACTGGGGCTGAGTTTGAATCCGAAATCCATCCTACTTGCGCGTATTGAAGTAATGATGGATGGCGAGGGCGGCGCTGCGCGCTTCGGCGAGCGTCTCGGGCACCGTCTTGGCGCCGGTGCAGGCGCCGGCGAAGAAGACGCCGGGACGCGAGGACTGCGTGATGGCCGCGAGATTGTCGCGGCTCTTCAGGAAGCCGTCCTCATCCACGGCCACGCCGATCTCGCGGGCGTAGTGCTGCGCGTCGGGGTTGCAGACGATGCCGGCCATCAGCACGAGCAGGTCCAGGGTCACCTTGACGGGCTTGCCGGAGAGCGTGTCCTCGGCCTTCACGACCACGCGCCCGTCGATGGCTTCGCCCACCTCGGACACACGTCCGCGGATGAAATGGATGCCGAAGTCGCGCTGGGCGCGGATATAGAAATCTTCGTATTTCTTGCCGAACAGGCGCAGGTCCATGTAGAAGCAGTAAACCTCCGCATCGGGGAACTCTTCCTTCATCTCGATGGCCTGCTTGATGGCGGTGATGCAGCAGACTTTGGAGCACTGGCTGTTGCCGGCCTTGAGGTCGCGGGAACCTACGCAGTGCACGAAACCGACCGCCTTGGGTTTGTCCACGCGCAGGTCGTGGCGGTTGTTGAACCACTGCTCCAGGTCGCGGTTGGTGATCACGCGGTCGTAGATGCCGTAGCCGTACTCTTCCTTGCGGGAGGCGTCGAAGAGGTGGAAGCCCGTGGCGAAGAGGACGGCCTGGCAGAGCAGGGAACGGCCGTCGGACAGGATGAGATTGTACTCGTCCTTGAGCCGGTTGATGGCGGAGATTTCCGTGTCCAGCAGGGTCTGGACCTGTGCAGCCTGGGCGATGAGCGGCTTGAGGATGTCCTCCGCCGGAGTCATGTCGGGGAAGAGTCGGTTCCATTCGGCCACGTGGCCGCCGACGACGGGAGCCTTTTCGATCAGGACGGGCTTGTAGCCCAGCGCAGCGAGCTGGCGGGCGGCTTCCAGTCCGGCGATGCCGGCGCCGATAATGGCGATGACGGGTTGGCGGTTGACCATAGGCTAACAGCATTTGAGGACCGTGGGGAGGCCCGGTTTCATGAGGTCTTTTTCGTTCAGGCCCAGGTATTTCTTCGCCGGGTCGTAGGGGATGCCGATCTTGTCGAGCAGCGGCTCGGGACCGACCTGATGGATTTGGAGACCGAGATCCCAGGGGTCGACACCAAGCACGAGACCTGCGAGCTCTTCGTAAGTGAGGGCGGGGATGCCATGTCCGTCGGGGCCGTAGGTCTTGCCCGTCTGCTCGGAGATGACGTACTGCCAGCGGTCCAGGAAGTAGGGACAGCCGGGGCAGTTGGTGATGATCATGTCCGGACGGAAGGGCTCCATCGATTCGAATTTCTTGTGGGTGTTCGAGACGCTGTAGCCGCGGTTCGCCTTGACCAGATACTGGCGGAATCCGAAGCCGCAGCAGTGCCGCCGTTCGGGATAATCGATGACCTGGCCGCCCCAGGATTCAACCATGCCGCTGAGCACGCAGGGGTATTCGGCTCCGCCGACGCCCTTATGGGGGAACATCTTGGAATAGTGGCAGCCGATGTGCTCCACGACGCGGAGCGGTTCTCCGGTAGCCCGGGAAACGAGGTGGAACTTCGCCCGTTCTGCAATCTCGTCGCGCAACTTGTAGATGACGTCGGAGGCGTGGCAGACGTATTCCGGCTTGTCGAATTCGCGCCGGCAGGCTTTCCAGAGATGCTCGCGGATGCGGGTCTCGAGTTCGGGGAACTCGCGCCAGGTCTCGAGGATCTCGCAGTAGTTGCCGAAGGAAGTGATGCAGGAGGTCACGAGATTCTTGTAGCCCGCTTCCTTCATCAGGGCGAACTGGCGGGCGACGATGGTCATCGCCGTCTCCTGCGGGATGGTATCGCTGTGATAGGCGATGCCGCCGCAGGTGGTGTGGTGCGGCGTCTCGTAGAGATCCTTGCCGAGCACGTCCCGGACGATCTTGACGAAATACGCTTCCGAAGCCGGGAAAAAGCTCTGGCGGATGCAGCTCCGGACATAGAACCAGTGGTCGTCCGGTATTTCCTTCTGGTAGTCGGACCAGATCTTCTGTTTGCCTTGGTAGATCATCTTTTAGTCGTCATCCCCGACTTGATCGGGGATCTCATTCATTATTGAAATGCCCGGGCGAGCAGTGCTCGAAAGTATATTTCGTGTATTCGTCGAAGTCCATTCCCATCTCGGCGGCCTTCTGTCGCGATGCGTTCTCCACGGCCTCGATGCGTTCCGTGCCGCCGGTCTCGTCGTAGATGGCCTTGAGCTCGTCGAGGTCTTCCTGCGGGATCTTCCGGAGGGCGCCGGGCCCTTCCTTGCCGAAGTTCGCGCCGAGCCGGGCGTAGACGTCCTCCTTATGCTCGAGCACCCACTGGAAGACGGGGCCCGATTCGGGGTGGTCTTCGTAGGCGAAGGTCGCCGGATGGACGCAGTAACCGAGATGCAGGACATTGTAATTCAGTGCCTTGGTCAGCGGCCAGAGCTGGCGGCCCTTCTCCGAGCAGGTGAAATAGCCGAGCTTGGCGGAGAGGTTGCGCAGGGCCATGATGACGAGCCCCGGGCCGTTCTTGCGCGGGCAGCGCGTCACGCACGACATGCACTCGCCGCAGTACCAGATGGTGTCGCTCTTGAGGAGCGCTTCGATCTCGGCCTCGTCGCGGCGCTGGACCGTGTCCACGATCTTGCGGGGGTCATATTTGTAGAACTCCGCGGCGGGGCAGATGGCCGTGCAGGTCCCGCAGTTGATGCAGGTTTTGAGACCCTCCTTGAAACGGTAGTCCCGGCAGAGTTCGTCATAGAGTTTTCCCATATTTGCAAAGGTACGAAAAAATAAGTAAATTTGACGGAATAAACACCCAAACGGATAACCGATGAACCGACATCTTGATGCCCATTGTGAAGCCATTCTGGACGAATACCGGAGCGGATTACCTCGCTTCCGGGAAGTGGCAGCGGAGTGTGAAGCGCTGCTGAAAAAAACGTTCAAGGAGGCGGGCCTGCTGGTCGCGGCGATCGAGTCCCGCGTCAAAGCCGAGGACTCGCTGGCCGGTAAGCTGGAGCTCAAGGGCGCCAAATACAAGAGCCTGGCCGATATCACGGACATCATCGGCTTGCGCGTAATCACCTTCTACATCGACGACGTGGACAAGGTGGCCTCCGCCGTGGAGCGCCTGTTCACGGTAGACTGGGAGAATTCCGTGGACAAGCGCAAGATCCACGAAATCGACAGCTTCGGCTACCTGTCCCTGCACTACATCTGCTCGAAGGAGGGCTTCCCGTACCGCTTCGAGATCCAGATGCGCACCGTCCTGCAGCACGCCTGGGCCAATATGAACCACGACACGGGCTACAAGAGCGGGGTGGAGGTGCCGAAGGAGTATCTCCGCAACATGAGCCGCCTGGCCGGTATGCTGGAGCTGGCGGACGAGCAGTTCAGCCGCATCCGCAACGAGCTGGCGGACTACCGCCGCCGGGTGCAGGCGCTCGTGGCCTCCGGCAATCTGGACGAAGTGCCGCTGGACGGCGACAGTTTCCGCAGCTACCTGGATCTCAAGCCCTTCGACAAGCTGAACCAGAAGATCGCCTCGGTCAACCAGGCCGAGATCCAGATCGTGCCGCTGATGCCGTACCTGGCCGTGTTCAAGGACCTGGAGTGCAAGACGCTCGGAGACGTGGCCGGGATGATACGCGACTGCTCCGAGGGCGCCTACCAGATCGCCTGCTACCAGATCGGCCTGACGGACCTGGACATCATCGCCTCGTCCATCGGTCCGCAGGACATCTGCATCGCCCATATCCTCAAGAGCGGCGGCGGCCGTGCCGGCATCCGCCGTATGTTCGACACGCTCAACGGTCCGTCGGAGAGCAATGACATGATCGCCGGCTTGCTGACCGAGCAGGCCGCGGACCTGCCGTTCATGAATCAGAAATAGACTCGCCATGGCAAACAAACCTTTGAATACAGATCTGCTGGACCGCGCAATCGTCTTCGCGGTGCAGGCGCACGCCGGGACGGAGCGTCGCGGCAAGGGTTTCCCCTATATCGTCCATCCGATGGAAGCGATGGAGATCGTGGCCACGATGACCGCGGACCAGGAACTCCTGGCGGCCGCGGCCCTGCACGACACCGTGGAGGACACGGACGTGACCGTGGAGCAGCTCCGCGCCGAGTTCGGCGACCGGATCGCCGGGCTGGTGGCCGCGGAGAGCGACGCCTTCGTGGAGGGCGTCAGCGAGGAGGACAGCTGGCACGCGCGCAAGCAGGCGGCTATCGACCGCCTGGCCCGGGCGCCGCACGACGCCAAGATGGTGGCCCTCGGCGACAAGCTCTCCAACATGCGGGCGATCGCGCGCGATTATGCCGTGCAGGGCGACGCCCTGTGGAACATCTTCCACGCCAAGGACCCCAAGGACCATGAATGGCACTACCGGGGGCTGGCGGAGTCCCTGCGCGAACTGCAGGATACCTTCGCTTTCCAGGAATTTGAACATTTGATCAATGAAGTATTCGGAAAATAATATGGAGGCAATCAAGATTTCCCTGAACGATTATGTCCTGTCTGGCGGCGGCGCCAACGGTGAGAGCTACGACCACAGGACCGACCCCTCTGTGATGCTGAAGCTGTATCTGCCCGGCAAGATCCAGCAGCCGCTGGACGAGATGATGCTTGCCCGCAAGGTCTATGAAGCCGGCATTCCGACCCCGGAACCCGGCGAATACGTGGTCACGGAGGACGGCCGCTACGGCATCCGTTTCCGCCGCATCGTGGGCAAGAAATCCTATTCGCGCGCCACGGGCGACGATCCGGAGCACGTTCAGCGCTACGCGGATGAGTTCGCGCAGATGTGCGTGAAGCTGCATGAGGTTCACGTGGACACGAAGCAGTTCGAGAGCGTCAAGGACCGCTACTGCCGCCTGCTGGAGGAGAATCCCTTCTTCACCGCCGGGGAAAAGGACAAGCTCGGACGTTTCATCACGGACGCCCCCGACACGGATACCGCCATCCACGGAGACCTCCAGTACAGCAACGCCATCTTTGTGGGAGACAAGCGCTACTTTATCGACCTGGGCGATTTCTGCTACGGCTACAAGCTCTTCGACCTGGGTATGGTGTACCTGTGCTGCTGCCTCAGCGACGAGGCGTTCATCCAGGAAACTTTCCACATGCCCAAGTCGCTCGCCATCCGTTTCTGGGAGTGTTTCGCTGCGGCCTATTTCGGCGCGGACCGGCCCCTGAAAGACATTGAAGAGGAGATCGGACCGTACGCCGGCCTCAAGACCCTTATCGTTGAGCGGGATACCAAGTGCCCCATGCCGGAATTCCGCGAGAAACTCAAGTCCATTCTTAAGTAAGTACCGGATGCTGTCGCTTCCTGCCATATCAATCCACCTGGGGACGGGAAACCTCCTGTTCCTCCTGTCCGTCATGGTCCTTGCCGCCATCCTGATTTCGCGGCTCGGGGCCAAATACGGCGTTCCGGGCATGCTCCTGTTCCTCCTTATCGGCATGGCGGCCGGACAGGACGGGCTCGGGGTCGAGGTCGGGAATCACGAACTGGCCGAGTTCATCTGCCATCTCGGAATGACGATCATCCTGCTGTCCGGTGGTCTGGAGACCTCCTTGAAGGAGACGCGGCCCGTGATGAAACGGGGACTTATGCTCACGACGGTCGGCCTGGCGGTGACGGTGGTAGCCACGGGTTTCTTCATCTACTTCGTGCTCGGGAATCGTCTGGGCGGCGCTGGTGCGACGCTGCTGGGCTGTTTCCTGATCGCCGCCATCCTGTCCTCGACGGATTCCCCGTCCGTCTTCTCGGTCCTGCGCAGCAAGCGTCTGTATCTGCGCGAGAAGCTCGATCCGACCCTGGAGCTGGAATCCGGCAGCAACGACCCGATGGCGTACTCGCTGACGCTCATCCTGATCAAGATCATCACGGATGCATCGGTCGAGCCGGGTTGGATGACGGCGCTCGTGTTCGTCTGGCAGATTGTCGCCGGCATCGCCGTCGGATTCGGCGTCGGTTACGGCGCCCGCTGGCTGATCCGCAAGGTGCAGCTGCAGAGCGGTCCGCTCTATTCGATCCTGATCCTGACGCTCGCCCTCTTGGCCAACGGCCTGGGTTCGCTGGTCGGCGGGAACGGACTGTTGGCCCTGTATGTGGCGGCCATCCTCATCGGCAATATGAAGGATTTCCCGTTCAAGCGGGATATCGAAAAGTTCTTCGAGAGCATCACCTGGCTTGCGCAGCTGCTGATGTTCCTGCTGCTGGGTCTGCTGGCCCGGCCGTCACACATGCCGGCGGTGCTGGGACCCGCCCTGCTCATCGGCGTGTTCCTCATCTTCGTGGGGCGTCCGCTGGGCGTGTTCCTCAGCCTGCTGCCGTTCCCGAAGTTGTCCATGCGCGCCCGTATGTACGTGTCCTGGGCCGGCATGAAGGGCTCCGGCCCCATCCTGTTCGCCATGAGTGCGCTGCTGAACAATGTGGAGGGCGGTGTGGACATTTTCAACATCGTGTTCGTCATCGCGCTGCTGTCCCTGCTGGTGCAGGGAATGACGCTGGTGCCCGCGGCCCGCAAGCTGGACCTCTGTGTCGAGGACGATCCGGAAGTGGAGTCCTTCGGTATGGAGATTCCGGAAGAGATGGGTATGCTGCGGGACCACATCGTTTCGGAAAAGGACCTCTTGCGGGGGCCGACGCTGCGCGACCTGCACTTGCCGCACGGCATCCGGGTCGTCATGGTTCGGCGCGAAGCCAGATACATCGTCCCGCACGGGAGCCTGGAATTGAAGCCGGGGGACCGGCTCGTAATTATTATGGGAGATACGGAGGATTGACACTATGGAATTGAATGATAATATCAAGAAAGTAGTCAAGAAATCTACGGGAGCGGGTTTGCTGCTGGTCCTGGTGGCGATGATCATCCTGGAAGCGACGTCTCTGCTCCAATATTTCTATTCGCAGCGGGCGCTCCGGCAGGAGGCTTCCCTCCGGGCGGAGAGTGAGCTGCGCGCCACGCGCAACTATATCATGGACGTCGTGGACCAGGCGGAAGCGGCGGTGCACAATAGCATCTGGATCGCCCGCTGGTGCCTCGGCGTTCCCGACAGCCTGGCGGTCGTCTCGCGCCGCATCGTGGAGGAGAATCCGTCCGTGATGGGCTCCACCATCGCGCTCGTGCCGGGCTACAACCAGAAATTGCCGCTCTATGCGCCGTATGTCTGCCGCACGGCCGACGGCGGGACGGAGCTCAAGTCCCTGGCCACGGAGGAGTACGATTATCCTTCGCAGGAATGGTTCACCGAGCCGCTCAACTACGGCATCGGATACTGGTCCGAGCCGTATCTCGACACGGGCGGCGGCGATATCATGATGACGACCTATTCCGTGCCGGTGATGGACGAAAGCGGCCGCTTCGCCGCCGTGCTCACGGCCGACATCTCGCTGGACTGGCTCACGGAGCTGGTCGGCAGTGTGCGGGTCTATCCGGGCGCATTCAGCGTCCTGGTCAGCCGGGAAGGCCGGGTCATGGTCAATCCCGTGGAAGAGCTCAACATGCAGCATACCGTGCAGGATTACGCGCAACAGGCGTCGGATACCGCCAATTACAGGCTGCTGACGGAGTCGATGCTGGCCGGCAGGAACGGCAACATATCCTTGAGGCAAAGCCGCCGGGAGAAGTTGTCCGTCTTCTACGCTCCGATCGAGAAGACGGGCTGGTCGATGGCCATCGTCATCCCGGACAGCGCCATCTTCGGCGAGATCCGCCGGATGAGCATGCTGGTTTCCCTCCTGATGCTGGTGGGGCTGGGCATGCTGATCCTCATCCTGCGTTCCGTGGTCCGGAACCAGATGAAGTTTGCGCAGCTCAACGAGAAGAAGGAGCGGATGGAGCATGAGCTCAAGATCGGGCACGACATTCAGATGTCCATGATTCCCAAGACCTTCCCGCCTTTCCCGGAACGGAAGGACATCGACATGGCGGCCACGCTCGTGCCGGCCCGGGAAGTGGGCGGCGACCTGTATGATTTCTATATCCGCGACGAGAAACTGTTCTTCTGCATCGGCGACGTGAGCGGCAAGGGCGTGCCGGCTTCCTTGGTGATGGCCGTGACCCGCAGCCTGTTCCGATCGATATCCTCCCATGAGAACAGCCCCCAGCGCATCGTGACGATGATCAACAACGCCATGTCGGACATGAACGAAAACAATATGTTCGTCACCTTCTTCTGCGGGGTGCTGGACATGTACACGGGCAAGCTGCGCTATTGCAACGCCGGCCACAATCCGCCGTTCCTGTTCACCGACAAGGTGTCGACCCTCCCCGTGCTCCCGAATGTGGCCCTGGGCGTCCTGCCGGGCATTCCTTTCCGGGAGCAGGAAATCGATCTGACGTATGACGACGCCCTCTTCCTCTACACCGACGGTGTCACGGAAGCCGAGAACCTCGCCCACGAGCAGTTCGGGATGGACCGGCTGGAGGCTCCGCTCCATACCCGTCGCACTGCTGTGGGGCAACTGGACGCCGTGAAAGAGGAAATCGCCCGCTTCGTGGGCGACGCCGCCCAGAGCGACGATATTACCATGTTGTTTATCCATTATCTCAACGATATGTTACCGGACGCAACTGAACGCCATCTGATTCTGCACAACGACATCCAGCAGATTCCCCAGCTGGCAGATTTCATCGGCATCATCGCCGAAGAAAAGAATTTGGACCAGGGCCTGGCGATGAGCCTGAACCTTGCCCTGGAAGAAGCGGTGACCAATGTCATCCTCTATGCCTATCCCAGGGGGTCGGACGGCCTCGTGGACATCGAGGCGATCATGGCCCGTGACATGCTGAAGTTCATCATCACCGACAGCGGCGTCGCATTCGATCCGACGGCTGCGCCGGAGGCGGATGTCACGCTCGGCGTGGATGAACGCCCGATCGGCGGACTTGGCATCTTCCTTGTCCGGAACATTATGGATACCGTCACCTACGAACGGGTTGACGGCAAGAACGTACTCTCAATGTCTAAACGAATATAACAATTGAATATGGAAGTCTTTATCAACACCCAAGAATCTGAGACGACGGTCCGCCTGGTCGGCCGTCTGGACACGCCCGCTTCCCAGGAAGTTTCCGCAGCCCTCGAGCCCGTGATGGCCAACGCCGGTGGCACCATCGTGCTGGACTGCACGGAGATGAGTTACATCTCCAGCTCCGGCCTGCGTATCTTCCTGTCGCTGCGCAAGGCGGCGGCATCGCAGGGAGGCAAGATCATCGTGAAGAACATCTCTGACGAAATCCGCCAGGTCTTCATGATGACCGGGTTCCTCAATCTTTTCGATATCGAATAGGGGATAGTCGTTCCAGACTCTCGTCCAGGCGCGCCTCCGGCAGCACACCGCTCCGGACGGCGTCCACGACTGCGTCGAAGGCGGCGCAGAGGTCCAGCGGGCACAGCAGCAGGTCTGCGCCGGCCTGCAGGGCACGTACGGCGGCCTCGCCGCTGCCGTACTGCCGCGTGATGGCGCCCATCTCCAGGGCGTCCGTAATGATGATGCCGTCGAATCCCAGTTCCCCGCGCAGTTTCTCCGTCAGGATGGCGGGGGAGAGGGTGGCGGGGAGGTCGGAGCCCGTGACCGCCGGCGCGGCGATATGGGCGGCCATGACGAGTCGCGCGCCCGCCCGGATGCCTTCGCGGAAGGGAATCATCTCGCAGGCGTCGATCTCCGCCCAGGTCTTGCGCGTGAAGGCGTAGCCCAAGTGCGTGTCGGCCAGCGTGTCCCCGTGGCCGGGGAAATGCTTCAGGCAGGCCGTGACGCCGGCGTCCTGCAGCCCGCGCACGTACGCGGCGACCAGGGGCGCGGCGCGCCGCGGGTCGTCGCTGAAGGCGCGGGCGCCGATGATGACGTTGTCGGGATTGGTGTTGACGTCCGCCACCGGGGCGAAGTCGATGTCGAAGCTGTAGCGCTTGAGGTAGCCGCCGATGGCGCGGGCGGCGTCGCAGGTGGCCTCCGGTCCCGCTGCAGCCATGGCCGCGGCGCTCTCGTAGCGGGGCACGTCGAAGGCCGGGTTGTTCGCGATGCGGCTCACGCGGCCGCCTTCCTCGTCGATGCAGAGCAGGGGAGCGCCCGGCAGGGCGCGCAGGTCCGCGATGAACCGTTCCAGCTGCGCGGGACCGTCGATGTTGTGGCCGTAGAGCAGGATGCCGCCCACAGGGTAGTCTTCCGCCCGTCGGCGCATGCCGTCGCTGACCGCCTGGAGGCGGTACGGCGGCAGTTCCGCGTCGGAGTCGTAACGGATGGCCGGTTCCAGCGATTCCGGCCGGACGACGAAGAGTTGTCCGACTTTCTCCCGCAGGGACAGGTCTTCCGGTCTCATTATCAGGGAAATTACATATTGCGCAGGTCGTGGACGTGCTGCATGCGCGCGTCGATGGTCGCGCAGGCGTCCGCACAGGCACGCAACTCCTCGGCGATGACGTCGATGTAGGGGTTGCTCTCCTTTTTGTAACGGAATTTGTGCTCCAGGCTGGCCCAAGTGTCCATGGACAGGGTGCGCATCTGCACTTCGACTTCCATCATGCGCTTGTTGTTCTCCAGGAAGATGGGAGTGCTGACAATCAGATGCAGGCTGCGGTAGCCGTTCTCCTTGGGCTCGGCGATGTAGTCCTTGCGCTCGACCAGGAACACGTCGTCCTGTCCGATGAAGGCATCGGCGAGGGCGTAGATATCTGAGATGGTGGAGCAGATCACCCGCACGCCGGCGATGTCGTGGAGGTTCTTCTCGATGGCCTCGACCGTGAGCGGCAGGCCTTTCTTCTGCATCTTCTTGAAAATGCTGCGGGTGGATTTCAGGCGGGACTGGATGCTCTCGATGGGATTGCAGTCGTCTCCGAGCGAGAAATTCTTGGACAGGACCTTGAACTTGGTCTCCACTTCCATGATCGCGCACTCATAATAGGCCATCAATTTCCGGAACTCCATCGAAGTCTCTTCCATCCAAAGCTCCATCAACTCCTGTGCTTTGTCGTTTGCTGCCATTGGTTCTAAGTTTTTGCAATCCCAAAGATACGCATTATTCTTAAAAGAACTTCACAACCTCGTCGAGGGGACGGTGGACGGGCATGTTGGGTTCTTCGGCGCGGTAGCCGAGGGCGATGACGGCGAGGATCATTTCCTCCTCGGGGATATTGAACAACTCGCGGAGTTTGTCGGATTCGCGCATGCCCATGATGAGGGTGTCAAAGCCCATCTCGCGGGCCTTCAAGACCAGGTACGCGTTGCTGAGGCCGTTGTCGTAGGCGCCCCAGAAGTCGCCGGCATCGTTGGCGGGGTTGCCGCGGAAGAAGCCGGACTTGCCCTTTTCGAAGGTGGACACAATCATGACCGGCGCGTTGACCACGCGGTCCTTGTTGCCGCCAATCATCTCCAGAACGGCGTCGTGCTTCTCGGGTGTGATGGCCACGTAATACTTGCTCGGCTGCTGGTTGGCCCAGGAGGGGGCGTTCTGCGTCGCGGTCAGCAGTTCGCGCACCTGCGCTTCGCTGATGGTGCGTCCGGGCTCGTAGGCGCGGATGCTCCGGCGGGTCAGAAAGAGATCGTCCAGGGATGGGGTGGTGGCCTGCTCGGCCGTGCAGGCGGCGAATACGGACAGCGCGACGAGAGCGCCGAACAATGCTTTGATTCTCATATTGTTAAAGATTTAAAACTAACGGTTTTCCGCAAATATAAAGAATAATCCCCGAGATTGCAAACGACCAGCTTTCCGCCAGAATGTCAGTGCCGGCGGCGTGGACCGGATTTTGCGGGTAAGCGGGGAAAACAGCGAAGATGGGAACACTGAAGTGGATCGTGGGATTTCTCGGATGGGTGTCCGGAGGGCCGATCGGGGCCCTGATCGGATACCTGCTGGGCTCGATGGTGGAGTCTGGTCTGGTGGCGCTGCAACGCCTGACGGGCAGCGACGCCGCGAACTTCGGCGGGACGCAGAGCGGCGCGGGCGCCGGTAGCTACCAGAGCACCGCCCGCCCCCGCGGCTATACCGCCACGGAGCAGCGCAACAGCTTTATGGTGAGCCTGTTGGTGCTGTCGTCGGCCGTAATCCGCGCCGACGGGCGCATCCTCCAGTCGGAACTGGACCACGTCCGCAACTTCATCCGGCAGAACTTCGGCGAGCAGGCCGTGGACGAGGCCCTGCGCATCCTGGACGGGCTGAACCGGCAGGAGATCAACATCTACTCCGTGGGCGGGCAGATCGCCACCTATATGAACTACTCCCAGCGCCTGCAGCTCTTCCACTACCTGACCCGCATCG